>JAJRZB010000483.1 GCA_024275455.1 Bacteroidota bacterium
CATAAGATTATATAAACACAATAATAATTTATTGTCAACCCGCACTAAAATTCAAACCTTGGAAAATAGATTATACCGAAGAAGTTAAAATAAGAACAGAAGTACTTAAGAGAGAAAAACAATTAAAATCACAAAAAGGCAGAGGATTTGTTTAGAATATAGTAAAATCAAGAAGTTGTAGGTTCGATTTGTTAGCTAACGGACTACTCTTAAAGCAAAGCTCAAGATTATTTACTGAGTTTTTTTTACTTTAAAACTCACAAGAAAAAAAACAAATAGCAAAAATTAAAAAGTACATTTTCCTTCTTTTTTACTATATTATAAATCAGTTTAAATTTATATATAGAAGAGTTATGAAAGAAAACACAAAAAAACACACGTTTCACATTCCGGTAATGGGTACCGGATTTACAATTGACACACCAATAAAGGTTGCAAAATATGGTATTTCATCGGTTGTTTCACTTGTTGATGATTTATTAGTAGAAAATATGCGGGAGTATTATTCAAAAAAAATGAATATTCCGTTCAAAAGTATCTCAGATAAAATTTATGATTTTAGAGCTAAGAGATTTACAGAATATCTTAATTTGTTAGATGAAATAGTTAAACAAAAATTTGATGAGCTGAAAGAATCTTATCATAAAAATATAGATGAGATAAATAAATATTTTGATATGTTGCCCGATGCAGCATCTCTTAAAGAAGATTTTAATGAACTAATTCAAAACAATGAATATGTTAAAAAAGTGCAGGCTTGGTTAAATGAACATCTTTACCCGGGAACAATAGACGTTAATATTATGACCAAGCTGGATAAACCAAACTTTAATAATGATGAAAAGTTACCTTCCGAATTTAATGACGCACATGCCGCATTAAGAGGGTTTGCAAACAGCAATTTAGAATCATCATTGGTATTATCAGCAGGGATGAATCCTAGACTATACAGTTATTTAGAGAAATTTGAAGATTTCTATCCGGATAAAAACGGAAAAATAAAAAAGAAAATAATAATTAAGGTTAGTGACTACCGTTCCGCATTAATTCAGGGAAAGTTTCTTGCCAAAAAGGGAATTTGGGTTTCAGAATTTAGAATTGAATCGGGATTAAACTGTGGTGGTCATGCGTTTGCATCCGATGGTTTTTTAATGGGTCCTATTCTTGAAGAATTCAAAAATAAAAGAGACGAACTTGTTTCTACTACATATAAAATATTTGTAGAAGCATTAACTGCTAAAGGAAAAGTTGTACCTGAAACTCAACCTAAACAATATATTACTGCACAAGGCGGTTTGGGAACAGCAGAAGAACATGAGTTTTTAATTAAACATTACAACTTAGATTCAGTTGGATGGGCTACACCGTTTATGTTGGTACCGGAAGTAACAAATGTTGATCAAAAAACTCTTAATATCCTTAACAATGCCAAAGAAGAAGATCTATACTTAAGTGGTATTTCTCCTCTTGGAGTTCCATTTAATACTGTTAAGCGGAGTACACAAGAAATTGATAAACTTGAACTTAATGAAAAAGGCAGACCTGGAAGTTCTTGTCCGAAAAAGTTTTTATTATTTAATAATGAGTTTACTGAAAAAAGTATTTGTACAGCTTCAAGGCAATATCAAAACTTAAAATTAAAAGAATTAGAAACAAAAGACATAGATCCTTTTGATAAGCAAAAAGAGAAAAATAAAATTATTGAAAAAGAATGTTTGTGTATTGGTCTTGCAAATTCTACCAGGCACCTACACGGAATTGATAACAATATTAAAAGTGAAGGTGTGTCGGTTTGTCCGGGACCAAACTTAGCTTATTTTTCCGAGATACTTACTCTTAAAGAAATGGTTGATCACATTTATGGTAGAATAAATGTAATTAAAAGAACCGACAGACCGAATTTATTTATGAAAGAACTTGCTTTGTATTATGATTACCTGAAAAACAAGATTGATGAAATTGATACACCTTTTACAGATAAACAAATTGCTTATTTTAACAAATTTGTTGATAATATGACAGACGGGATTAACTATTATAAACAATTATTTGAGGAAGCTAAAGATAAATTTGGTAATGTAAAAGATGATTTTCTTACAGAATTGGAAAACATTGAATTTGAAATTAATAATTTAATTAATCCGGTTAAAGCTGTTAAGGTTAGTTAATATTTTTAAACTGTTACCGTAGAAAGCTAATCTACGGTAACAGTTATTTGTTATATTTTTCAAGTAATTCTTCGGCTGCTTTTGTGGCTCTGACTTTTCCTTTGAGTAATTCTTTTTCAAGTAATTTTAATTTTTTTGTATCGTTTTATTAGAGTAAAATTTGTTAATTAAACTTTCTTTAATTAATGAATGCATCCACTCTAAAGATTGTAAATTTATCCTTGATTCAAATATACCTTCCTTTTTTGCGAACTCAATAAATTCCGTTACTATTTTCCATATTTCCTTTATCCCTTTATTTTTAAGCGCGGAAGTTGTCATTACTTTTGGCTGCCAGCCTTCGGTAAATGGCTGAAGATAATGAAGAGCAGTTGAAAACTCAGCTCTGGCCAACTCTGCTTTTTGCTTATTTGAGCCATCCGCTTTATTAAAAACAATTGCATCCGATATTTCAACGATTCCTTTCTTAATTCCCTGAAGTTCATCTCCTGCACCTGAAATCATTACCAGTAGGAAAAAATCCACCATTGATCGCACAGTAATTTCACTTTGACCAACACCAACAGTTTCAATTAATATAATGTCAAACCCGGCTGCTTCACATGCAGTTATTGTTTCTCTGGTTTTTCTTGTTACACCACCAAGATTGCCTCCGGAAGGCGATGGACGAATAAAACAGTTTTTTTCTCGAGAAAGATTTTCCATTCTTGTTTTATCACCAAGAATACTTCCTTTAGAAACCGAACTGCTTGGGTCAACAGTTAGTACAGCAACTTTATGTCCCTACTTAATTAAATACAGACCAAGAGTTTCAATCAACGTACTTTTACCTGCTCCGGGAACTCCGGAAATTCCCACCCGTATAGAATTACCGGAATATGGAAGTAGCTTATCCAAAATTTGTGCAGCTTTTTCATAATGTTTTGTTGAATTACTTTCGATTAATGTTATACATCTTGCCAAGAGATTTCTATTATCGTTTAGAACACCTTTTACAAAATCATCAACGCTCAATTGCCTCTTCTTAATACTGTTAGTTTTAATTTTATTTGAATTTACTTTAACACCTTTTACTACAGATACCGCAAATTCTTTACCTGCGTTTTTTGGGGTCCAGTTTGGTTTGTATGTGTTTTGTTTAGGCAATATTTATCTCTTTTTGTAACTGAGAACTATAATTATTTATTAAGATTAAGAAACTTTGTTTGAGATTAATTATACTTTTTAAATATCAAATTTCTTACCATATCTTTAGACTTCCAAGGAGCAGGATCACCACCAAGATATTTATGAAACCATTCCAAGTGAGCATTATAATATAACGGCATTGATTTTAAGTAACTTGGCCAATGTCCGTCATTATCAAAAATTATTAAACGGGAATCTATTCCTTTTTTCTGCAAAGCTGTAAAATAACGTAAACTATGAGTATAGGAAATTCTATAATCCCGTTCCCCGGTAATTATTAATGTAGGAGTTTTAAAATTATCAACATATTTACTTGGTGATTGACGGTCGTATAATTCCTTTTGTTGCCACGGGTCGCCCCCAAGATCAAAATCTGGGAACCATAATTCTTCAGTATCCAAATAAAATTGTTCAAGATCATAAATTCCCATCATGGAAGCCAAACATTTAAATCTGTTTCCTCTGGCTTGTAATAAATTCATAAAGTAACCGCCATACGACCAGCCCATTGCACCCATTCTATCTTTATCAACATATGGAAGATTTTGTAAGCTATCCATTATCATCATTACGTCTTTATAAACATTTCCATCCCATCCGGTTGAAATATCCCTTGTAAACTCTTTTCCGAAACCTGTTGACCCATGCGGATTAGGGAAAGCCAAAACATAACCTGCTCCGGGATATACTTGCCAATCACCGCGGAAAGAATCTCTCCATTGCATTTGAGGTCCGCCATGTACATTTATAACAAACGGATATTTTTTATTGGGGTCAAAGTTATGTGGTTTAACTAAAAATACTTGTATCATTTTTCCTTCCGCACCTTTAATCCATAACTGTTCTGCAGGGCGAACATCAATTTCTTCAATAATCTTTTTATTAAAGTTAGTTAATTCGGTTATTTCACTATTTAACAGATTTATTTTTGCTAACTCGGCAGGTTTGTGAACGAAAGAATATTTGAAAATTATAAAATCATTTTTAGGCGATAAAGTAAATCCGTGCAAACTTCTCTTTTTTAGGAGATAGGATATTTTTTTATTGTCAATATTTATCCGTAGCAAAGGATTGTATCCTTTTTCATCAATGTAAAAATAAATTGATTTCGAGTTTGAAGTCCATTCAAAATCATTAACGTGATTATCAATTTCTTCAGTAATTATTTTCTTATTGCCGGTTTGTAAATTATAAATAGCCAGTCTCCATTTATCCGATTCATAACCAGGAATAAGTTGAGTTCGATAAGCAATATATTTTCCATCTGGCGAAAATTTTCCGCTGCCATCATAAGCTTTATTTTCTTTAGTTAAATTTTTAAGTCCGGTGCCGTTTATATTTACCATCCAAAGATCCGAATTAGTTGAGGATTCAGGATTGTGAACTCGTTTTGATGAAAAAACAACATGTTTAGAATCAGGAGAAAAGTTATAATCATCACTTCCACCGGCAGAAAATGTTGGTGAGTTAAAATATCCGGGAGTTAAATCTATATATTCTTTCTTTTCTAAATCGTATAAAATTATATGTGAGTATTGACCGTCGGCATATTCAGTCCAATGACGAACAAATAAACTATCTGCAAGATGAGCTTGAATAGGTCCGTTATTCATATTTTCTAATAGTTCTTTTGTTTTCTCTTGATCAATACCAAGCTCCGGGAATATTTTTGCAGTAAAAATTATTTTTTTCCCGTCCGGGGATAATTTTGGAGAGTGAATACCCATATAAAAATTCGTGATCTGCTCTGGTTCAC
>JAJRZB010000484.1 GCA_024275455.1 Bacteroidota bacterium
CCAAAATTACCCTAATCCGTTTAACCCAACAACAACAATACAATACAGTGTGCCATCATCGGCTGTCATGCTGAACTTGTTTCAGCATCAGAATATTGAGACTCCCAAACAAGTTCGGAGTGACATTTCTCTAAAGGTATTCGATGTACTAGGAAAAGAAATAGTTACTTTAGTAAATGAAATAAAACAACCCGGAAATTATGAGGTTACATTCGATGCTTCTCACCTGACAAGCGGAGTTTATTATTACCAATTAAAAACCGGTAGTTTTGTTAAAACGAAAAAAATGATACTGCTGCGTTAATTTTAATTACATTCACCTGCTGAATGATTAATATCCATCAGAAGAAATTTTAATGAATCTATTTTGGTTTTCATTTTACTTACTAGTAAACTAAATTTATTACTGCTTTTTACAGAATCTAAAAAAGGATAAACTAAATTAGTTCTATACTCTAACCAGCCTTTATTTACAGCTTTATTTAACCATTTTAAAGCTTCTTTTTTCTTACCCAAGATTGCATACATATCGGCAAGTTTTTGTTCATTAGTGCTTCCCCCGCCAGGTTTTTCTTTTATTTGATTAATATAATTTTCTATATCTTTCTCAATAAGTTTCTTACCTTTTTTTTCATTTTTAATTTTACAAGTAAAAATCCGTAAATGTAATCATAATCAAATTTCGTAAGTTTATAAAACTTATCAAAATACTTTTTAGATGTTTTATAATTATCTTGGAGCAGTTCTAGTTTGCCCCAATAAGAAAAAGTATAAGCCCAATCGGGTGCAACGGATTTTAAGCTGTTAAAACATTCCTTTGCTTGTTTTAAATTGTTGCTTAAAATATATTGATCAACTAAATAACTGTACACTAACGAGTTATCCGGTTCTAATTCTAAAGCTTTATTAAACCATTTTACTGCTAAACTATCGCAAGCTAATTTTTGATAAATACCGCCTATTACTATATAGCCGAAAGCATTATCCGGCTGGAGCAATATTGATTTACTTATTAATTTAAATGCTTTGTCAAGTTTGCTTTCGTGAAAATATACTACTCCAAGATTATAAATAGCTGCATAATAATTGGGGTTAAGACTAATCGCTTTTTCGTAATGATATTTCGCCAGTTCATAATCTTGTTTTGCCTCGTAACTTTTAGCCAAGGAAGAATGCCCTTCGGCTAAATTCGGATCAATTGATAGTGCTTTATTACTCATTATAATTGCCGAGTCCCGCCATTCTTCGGGATAGAGGTATCTTCTAACTTTTTGGTCGTATGCCGAAGCTAAACTTGCATAAGCCAATGCATAGTTTGAATCTATTGCCAAAGCTTTTTTATAATATTCAATTGCCTTTTCATTGTCTCGATCAGTATACTTTGAAGCATATTCTTTTCCTTTCAGACACAAAGCATACGCTTCAATATTATTTGTCGGTTTAACATCCAGCATTATTTCTTCTTTAGGAGCCAGTTTAGCTTCCAACATATTAGCAATTCGTTTTGCAATTTCTGATTGTACTTCAAAAATATCATCAATTTTTCTATCATATGTTTCAGCCCATAAATGTTCATCGGTTGCTGCATTTATAAGCTGTGCTGTAATTCTAACTTTATCTTTTGATCTTCTAACGCTTCCTTCTAAAATTGATCCGGCGCCGAGTTCTTGCGAAATTTCGGGAATTGTTAAACCGGAGTGCTTATATTTCATTACTGATGTTCTTGAAATAACTTTTAAATCTGAAATCTTAGAAAGCTGCGTTAAAATATCTTCGGTAATACCGTCACTAAAATATTCATCTTCTTTCAAATTGCTAATGTTGTTAAACGGAAGCACTGCAATTGTTTTTGCATTATAGACTAAAATCTTTATAGTACCTTTATTAGCCTGTAGATAAGAAATAACAATTGCTGATATTAAAATAATTGAGTTAAAGAAATACTCAATGGGTTTGATTTTTTGTGTTCCCTCTTTTCCATGGAACCATGCTAATATTAGAACCGAAAGTGTTCCGAGAAGAACAAAAATTAATAATGAGTCTAAAATAAAAGTTGGCAAGTGATATCTTAAACTAAAAAGGTGGGTTAATCCTATAGCAGTAATACAACTGCTAATATAGATAGCAAGATATTTACGGATTTTACGATCTTTTATCTCTTTGGCAAAATTCATTATTTATCCAATAGAGAAATATACACTTAGTAAAATTATTTAATTACAATCAAAATAGTTAGGATATTTAGTTTTTACCTCATTTTTAAATGAATCTATTTTCGTCTGCATTTTTTTCATTAAATTTTTGTATTGCGGTTCTGTTTTAAGGTTTTTAAAATATGGCATTAATTTAATTCTGCTTATATCAGTGTAGCCTTTATTTATAGCCTTATTCCATTGTTTAAATGAATCTTCTTTATTGTTGCTCAGAGCATAAATTTCTGCAAATGCCATGTAATTAAAAGTTTGAGGATATTTTACATCCGAAAGATATTCCTTGTAATCACTAACCTCCTCATTTAAAATAACCGCTGCACTGTCGGTTTGATCAAGCTGCATTAAAATATAAGCGTAATAGTATTCCGGTTTTGTTTTTGCAATTGCTAAATATTTATCAAAATACTCTTTAGCTTTTGTAAAATTTTCTTTTACTATTTGTATCCGCGCACCTAAGAACCAAGCAAAAATCCAATTGGAATCAGTTTTAGCAGAAATATTGAAATATTTTTCCGCATTCTTAAAATCACCCTTATTTAAATAAAGTTCACCTAAATTAGAAATTGCAAAATTATTCTCCGGTTCAATAGATAACGCCTTTTCTGCCCAATAAATAGCCGTGTTGAGACAATTAAGATTTTTATACACCATACTCAAACTAATGTGACCCAAAATATTATCCGGTGCTAATTCATTTGCTTTCCGCAGCCAATATAAAGCTTCATCATGTTCCCCAATGAACATTTTTATTTGTCCGTAATTTAAAATTGCATCCCAATAATTAGGATTAAGATCAATTGCCGTTTGATAATTATTTTGTGCTAATTCATATTC
>JAJRZB010000485.1 GCA_024275455.1 Bacteroidota bacterium
CAGCAAACTATTCCAACACGAGAAAAGATTTTTATTTTAACACGGATTCTTTAACCTCAAGTTTGTTTAATATTTCTAAAAATATTCAAAGCAGAACGGAGCAAAAATATTTTTTTGAGGAGAGAATATTTAACTCAAGATATACTTCCGACCTATTTTTTGATTTACGTGGAAGAGTTTCAATGAGAAATATAGACCTAAATACAAAATACAAAAATCTCTCAAACATAAATATTTCTACATTTGATACCGAAATTGAAGAATTTAGAGTTGATATTACAGGAACAACCGAATATAGAAGTCAATTATTTTTTGGTAAAATTAAAGTAGATTACAGCGAGCGGGAAGAAAAACATAAAGTAAAAAAAATTGAGGAAGCTAATCCGATTTTAAGTGAGCAAAGAGATGTTTTGGAAAGAAAAAAAAACAACACTTCCGAATATGTAACTATTTCCGGAATAGGAAATTTTAATATTTCCCATAGCGATAACATTGGATTCAGCTTGCTGCACCGCAAACTTATTTATAACACACCGAGTGAAGATAATTTTGACGACAGAGACTAATTGCTTTCAATTTTCAGAGTTTCTTATTTCAAAAAATTTAATCATATTTTCGATTATTTCCTCCATTTGGAGGGCAGTATAAATCACCTTGTTTATATTTTTGCAGAGCGAAGTTCCAATAATAATGTTAGACGAATTATAAAACTTTTAACCGGTGGTAAATACAGAACCTCAAAAGTTTATTCTAAAAACACCTTTGAAGTTTCGGCAAATTATACTTCTTATGATTTTGAGGATATAAATCCTAATATTAGAAGTTTTTCTTTCAGACAATTAGGTGCCAGAGATTCTTCCTCAATAAAACTTTTTAACAAAATCCATTTCAATTTTTCCGGTTATGTTAAACTATCAGAACAAGGTGATTTTGTTTGGTCAAATTTTTCAAACAGTCCCGATAGATTTTTAGCTGAGTATTATGCAGAGCCAACTTTTAATTTGAAATCCGATGAAATGGAATTTGGAGTTGGATTACGTTTTTTTAGTCTAATGACTTTCGGTTATAATAAGAACGGTTATAAATTTCTTACAAACGAGTATACGAGCATTGGACCAATAACTACGTTTGTATTAAGAATGCCAAACTTGGATTTGTATTTACACGGCTGGTACGAATTTATTAACAATGAAAAAAACATAACCAGAGAATTAGCAAATGTAACTTTATCGATGAACTGGAAACTATAATTTTAATAATGATTCATAAAATTATATTTGGAATGAATAAAAAGTAATTTTATTTTAGATATAAAAGTAATTCTTACAAATTTTATTAATATTTTGAAAAAGTACGAAAGAACATTTAAAAGCGATCCGGAATTATTACCGGAAATAGAGAATTATATAACCGGAATAATTAACTCGTTAAACATCTCGGAAAAGATTAAAAACAGTATTGCACTTGTTGTAGCCGAAGCTGCAGCTAACAGTATTTTGCATGGTAACAAAAGTGACTCTTCTAAAAATATAAATGTTCGTTTTAAAATAAGTAAAAAACAAATATGCTTATCTTTTACTGATGAAGGAGCAGGCTTTAAGCCGGAAGATGTGCCCGACCCAACAATGCCAACAAACATTCTTAAAGGTGGTGGAAGAGGAATTCATATTATGAAAAATTTAGTGGATGATATCGAATATAAGTTTTCAGATAAGGGTACAGAACTTATTTTAACTTTCAAGTTATAATTATCTTAATTTATTACTAACATATTTTAATACAATTTTTAAAAATCGAAAATTCACCAGATTTAACTTTATCCCCTAAAATATTATTTCAAAACGTAAATTTTATAAGGAATATATTATACATAGTCTAAGCAATTTATTATATTAGGAGTATAATATCTTATAATTTGTTTTAAAGAATATTTCCGAATAAAATTTAGGAGTTAGAAATGGCAAAGAAAAAAATAGCTTTAATTGGTGGAGGCCAAATAGGTGGAGTTTTAGCTCAACTAATTGGATTAAGAGAACTAGCCGATGTAATTTTATTTTACATTGTTGAAGATATGCCACAAGGTAAAACTCTTGATATTGCTGAGGCATCCCGTATTGACGGCTTTGATGTAAAATTAAAAGGTACAAATGAATACAAAGATATTGATAATGCCGATGTTGTAATTATTACCGCCGGATTACCAAGAAAACCGGGTATGAGCAGAGACGATCTTTTAACAACCAATGCAAAAATTATGAAAAGTGTTGCCGAAGGTGTTAAAGAACATGCTCCGAATGCAATTGTAATTATTATTTCAAATCCTTTAGATGCAATGGTAACTCTTTTCCAAAAGGTAACCGGATTTGATCATAACAAAGTAATTGGTCAAGCCGGAGTTTTAGATTCATCACGTTTTTCTTCCTTTATTGCTTGGGAACTTGGTGTTTCCGTAAAAGACATTAATGCAATGGTTCTTGGCGGACACGGAGATACAATGGTTCCTTTGGTTAGATACGCAAATGTTAACGGCGTTCCGGTTATGGAACAATTAGAAAGAAAATACGGTGATGCTACAAAAGCTAAAGAAGTAATGGATGCAATGGTAACAAGAACAAAAAAAGCCGGTGGTGAAGTTGTTGGTTTATTGAAAACCGGATCAGCTTTCTATTCCCCTGCATCGGCAGCAGTAGCTATGGCTGAGGCTATTTTAGGCGACCAAAAAAGAGTACTTCCCTCTTGTGTGTATCTAAATGGTGAATATGGAGTCGACGGTTACTATGTTGGAGTTCCCGCTGTATTAGGCGAAAACGGCTGTGAAAGAGTTTTAGAAGTTACTCTGAATGACGAAGAACAAGCTGCGTTTGATGTTTCCGTTAACGCTGTTAAAAATTTAGTTGCCGATATGGAAAGATTAGGTTTTTAATTCAAACACTACAGCTTCGGTATAAATATATTTAAAACAAAAAACCCCTCTAATATGAGGGGTTTTTTCTTGCAATATTTATTAAAAACTAATTTAAGGATTCATAAACACTTACAAATCTTCTATTATCTCTTTTCTTTTCAAATTTTACAAATCCTTTCATAACAGCAAAAAGAGTATCATCGCTTCCCTTTTTAACGTTTACTCCGGGATGAAATTTAGTACCTCTTTGCCTAATAATTATTGTACCGGCATTAACTTTTTCACCGCCAAATCTTTTGACACCTAAATATTGCGGATTACTATCCCTTCCGTTACGAGATGAACCTTGTCCTTTTTTATGTGCCATTATTTATCTCCTTTATCCTTACTTGTTTCACTTTTTTTTGAAGCTGTTTTTGCTTTTACCTCTGTTTTTGGTGCAGCCTTTTTAGATGTACTTGCTTTCTTTTCTGCAGCAACATTTTTCTCTTTCGGAGCTTCTTCAGTTTTTGCAGAAGCTTTTTTAGCCGCAGGTTTAGAAATTTTTGTTATTTCTATCTGAGAAAGCTGTTGTCTGTGTCCATTCTTCACTCTGTAAGATTTTCTTCTTTTTTTCTTGAACACAATTACTTTATCATCTTTCAGATGCTCTAAAACTTTTGCCTTAACTTGAATACCTTTTACAGAAGGAGTACCGATTGTTGTACTTTTTCCATCGGAAAATAATAATACATTATCAAAAGTTACTGATTTATTAACATCCGCATCTAATTTAGGGACATAATATTTAGCTTTTTCTTCAACTTTTAATTGTTGTCCGGCTATATGAACAACTGCATACATTTAAAACCTCATTAAATCTTGTTTAGACTTGGAAAAATACGGAAATGTTTAAACATAGTCAAATTATTATTTTGTAGAATTTTCTTTCAAATTTTTAATTCAATAGAATTTTACAAATTTAACTGAATATATTTTACCCTAAAAAATCACTTCAGATTTACTTTGAGCTGATTTGTATAGATTTTCGACTAATTGCATTCTAGATAAGGCTTCTTCACTGGAAGAAATCATGGGAATAGAATCACGTACTACTCCAATAAAATGTTTTAGCTCATTTTAATATGATTTTTTAAAAAGATTTTTAGTTTGTGAGCTACTTCCGGAAGTAAAGTCAACCCTATTAGAAGCAATTTTTTTATATGCTTTTAGCGGATTAAGATGTCCTGTCCCTTCTTTTCCGTAAGCTGCCAATTTAAAGCTATCCGTTTCATCATGGAATGACCAGCTAACTTCATAATTTAACACGGATGAATTATTTAACCGGATAAAACCAACTGATGAGTCCTCAATTGAATGATGAGCATGATAAAAATTTTGTGCAGAAACACTTTTAACCTTTGGATAATTTAGTAACCATAAAGCAGTATCAAGTAAAACAATTCCCAAATCTAAAACTACTCCGCCACCAGCGAGACTTTTTTTATTAAACCATTTTTGTTCGCTACTTTGTTTACGTGTCCAACCGCATTTAATATAAAATATATCTCCAAGTTCACCACTGTTTATTAAACTTTTTAAAAGCATAGTATCCGGTCTGAATCTAAAATTCATTCCTACCATAACATTACATTTGTTTTTCTTTGCAGCGTCATCAATCTCTTTAGTTTCTTCATAATTTATAGCAATTGGTTTTTCAATTAAAAGATGTTTCTTCTTATTAAGGCAATAAACAGCAATATCCCTATGTGTATTTGTTGGCGTTGAAATAATTACCGCATCAATATCAACATCTTCCAACATTTTAGTATAATCTGTAAAAGCATTTTTTACATTAAATTTTTCTGCAACAGTTTTTAATCTTGTTTTATTCACTTCAGAAACAGCAACTATTTCAACAGAATTTATTTTTGATAAAATTGGCAAGTGAACTAATTGCGCTACTCCGCCTAATCCAATAATTGCAATTCTAGTTTTATCCTTCAAATTAACCTCATGGTTATTTTTACTTTTCTAAAAATGTTTTAATGTTATTAGCTATCCCCTCCGGATCAATACCTAATATTTTATGCAGTTCTGCTTGGGTTCCGTGATCAATAAATTTATCGGGCAAGCCCAAACGTAAAACATCATTTTTATAATTCTTCTCACTAAAATATTCTAAAACTCCACTTCCAAAACCACCAACTAAAGAATTTTCTTCTAATGTAACTACTTTATTATACTTTTCTGCAATTTCATCCAACATTGATTCGTCAAGCGGTTTAATAAACCTCATATTGTAAAGTGCTGCATCAATGTTCTCAGATTTTAACAATTCAATTGTTTTTCTGGAATATTCTACCATTGAACCAACGGCTAAAATTGCAATTTTATTTCCATCATTTATTTTTTCAGCTTTCCCAATTTCTAATAAATCAAACCCCTCTTTTACACCAACACCTAATGCGGAACCTCTCGGGTATCTAATCACAATTGGACCGTCTTTATAATTAACAGCAGTATAAAGCATATTTCTTAATTCCGCTTCATCTTTGGGTGCCATTATTACAATTCCCGGTATAAACCTTAGATAAGAAAGGTCAAAAGAACCATGATGCGTAGGTCCATCGGCTCCAACCAGGCCCGCTCTATCCAAAACAAATACAACATGCAACTTTTGTAAAGCCACATCATGAATAATCTGATCAATTGCTCTCTGTAAAAAAGTAGAATAAATTGCAACAACAGGAATGATACCCTGAGTAGCTAATCCCGCCGCAAAGGTTACTCCATGCTCCTCAGCAATACCAACATCATAGTATCTTTTTGGAAATTCTTCTTGAACAAATTTTAAACCGGTTCCATCGGGCATAGCAGCAGTAATACCAACCACTTTTTCATTTTCTTTCATTACTTGAACAAGTGCTTTGCCAAAAATGGAAGTATAAGATGGTTTTGAATCTTTCTTTTTTTGCATCTCTCCGGTTAGTTTATCAAACGGAGTAACACCGTGAAATTGTGCACGATGTCCTTCAGCCGGTTTATACCCTTTCCCTTTTTCACTTAGAACATGAACAAGAATAGGTCCTTCCAATAATTTAACATGTTCAAAAAGTTTGATTAATTTTGGAAGATTGTGCGCATTAATCGGTCCAAAATATCTAAAACCTAAAGCCTCAAACAACATACCTGGAGTAACAATTGATTTTAATCCGGTTTCTAATCTTCCCGCAACAGTTCTAATTCTATCACCAAATTGGTCTAACTTTCCGGTTAAATCCCAAATTGCACCTTTAAATTTATTATACTCAGGGTGCGCAATTACTTCATTAAAATAGTTTGAAATTTGCCAAACATTAGGGGCAATTGACATTTGATTATCATTTAAAACAACTATCAGATTCTTTTTTAAAAATCCGGCATTATTCATAGCTTCATAAGCCATTCCACCGGTCATTGCACCATCACCAATGATAGCAATTACTTTTTTATCAGGTTCACCATTTAATCTGTTTGCCGCTGAAATACCAACAGCTGCTGAAATAGAAGTAGATGCATGTCCGGCACCAAAAGCATCATACTCACTTTCAGTTCTTTTTAAAAAACCACTAATACCATTAAGTTTTCTAATGGATTTAAGCTGATCTCTCCTCCCTGTAATAATTTTATGCGGATATGCTTGATGCCCTGTATCCCAAACTAATTTATCAGAAGGTGTATTAAATACTTTGTGCAAAGCTACAGTTAATTCAACAGCACCTAAACCACCGCCAAAATGTCCTACAATTTGAGAGATAACATCTATCATATATTCTCTAATTTCTGAGCACAAATTTTTTAATTCCGAAGAATTAAAATTTCTAATATCTTCAGGTGATTCCACATTAAATAGAATTTTGTACTTTGATTCGTCTACCAATTTTTATTCTACTTATCGCGGCATAATTGATTTTATTAAAGCCGGACTCTTTCTTAATTTTTCTTTAGCGATTTGTCATTCATTATCACTTTGATTATATATTTTCCCAGATTTTCACTAAATTTTACGAACGACATACACTAATTAAATATCTGTTTATTTCAACTATTCAAATTCCTTTTCAAGCTGTTTATTTAATTCCTCTACTTTCAGCTATGCTTTATTCAGCAAATTATAACAAGTTTTAGATAATTTCATTCCCTCTTCATATAACTTTAATGAATCTTCTAAAGTTACATCTTCACTTTCTAAAAGTTCTGATATTTCTTGTAATCGCTCTAATGATTTTTCAAAATTTATATTTTTTTTTGCCATTTAATTTATCTCAACTTTTCCATCTGTAAATTTCAGATTAATTTTCTTATTAATTTCCAATTCACTTTTTCGTTTTATGAATTTATTATTTTGCTCAACTAAAACAAATCCTTTTTTTAGAATTATCTCAACATTATTAGAAGAAACTGATTTTGCCAATAATTCCAAGTTGCTTTTTTTTCTATTTAAAAAGTTACTAATATCTGTTTGAATTCTAAACAAATAATTATCTAATAATTGCTTTTTATTATTTAAACTACCCGACAAACTTTTGAACCCGTAAGAATTGGAAAGCTGAGTAACATTATCCCTTAAATTCGTAATTACTTCGAAGATTCTATTTTTGGCTTCGAAACTAAAATTTGAAATATAAGATAGAATTTC
This sequence comes from Bacteroidota bacterium, assembly GCA_024275455.1. GTDB lineage: Bacteria > Bacteroidota > Ignavibacteria > Ignavibacteriales > Melioribacteraceae. The sequence continues at coordinate 7,566 of JAJRZB010000485.1, forward strand.
ATCCTTATCAGGTGTAGCAAGTTCCATTGCTGCCGAAGGTGTTGGTGCCCTTAAATCGGCAACAAAATCCGCTATTGTAAAATCTATTTCGTGCCCAACGCCGGAAACTACTGGTATCTTTGATTCAAAAATTGCTCTGGCAACAATCTCTTCATTAAAAGCCCATAAATCTTCCAACGAACCGCCGCCTCTCGAAACAATTATTAAATCGATATCTTTTCTTCTGTTAAGCTGCTTAATACTTTTTACTATTTCCTCTGCTGCACCTTCACCTTGAACTTTTGCAGGGGCAATAACTATTTTTACAAGGGGATATCTTCGTTCAGCAACACTAAGCATATCTCTAAAAGATGCGGTATCACTGCCGGTAACAATTCCAATTACTTTTGGGAATTGAGGGATTTGTTTTTTAAACTCTTCATCAAATAAACCTTCATTATTGAGTTTTCTTTTAAGTTCCTCGAAAGCTTTTTGTAATTCTCCTTCACCGGCAGGTTTCATCGATTTCACATCTAATTGATAAGTACCTCTCGGCGGATAAACAGTAACTCTTCCGGTAAGAATAACTTTAATTCCATCTTGAGGTGTAAAAAACACATAGTTATTAATACCTCGCCACATTGTGCAGTTTATCTGAGCAGAACTGTCTTTTAATGTAAAATACCAATGACCCGAAACATGAGCTTTAAAATTTGATATTTCCCCAATTATTTTAACTTGAGTAAAGTTCTCTTCAATAACTCTTTTAATATGCGATGTTAGTTCACTAACGGAAATAGCAAGTTCCAAAACTAAACTTCCTTTCTGAAAATTAAGCAGTACTGATGATGCCTGTTCCCTACCCAAGCACTGTTAACACCAAGTGCAATAAGAGGTTTATCATTTTGCAGCCAAATCTTTTCATCCTTTAACACCCAGCTTTTATTTCCTCTTTTTGTTAAACTGATTGCTGTATCATAAGCTAAGGGATATAATTTGCTTTTATAATAAATATTATTGGTAATTATTGTTAGATACGAATTCGGTTTTGTTACATCAAAAACTTGATCAAAAATTTTAGCCTGCATCTCTAAAAAATCTTCATATTGTTTTATGTTTCCAATATCCTTTTTTGAAGTAGAATATTTTGTATCAAGACCATTCTCATTTCTTTTCTTTTGCTTCATCGAGTTACGTTCAAGGTGATTCCAATATGGCGGAGAGGTAATAACATAATCAAATAATTTATTATCTAAAGATTTTTTAACTAAAATATCATTTAATTTTAGTGAATCGCCTTTTAATGGTGTAATTATATTTTTATATTTTTTTTCTTTAATTCGGGTATTGGCAATTTTAAAGTAATTATTGTTAAGTTCAAGACCTACTGCATTACGTTTTAAATTTCCTGCTGCAATTAGTGTACTTCCTGTTCCTAAAAACGGATCAAATACCCAATCATTTTTTTTTGTGAAAAACTTAATAAATTCTTCAACCAAACTTTCGGGGTATTTTGCAGGATGTAAGACTTCATTGTTTTTTCTGCGAGGAGGTGTATGAATAAACCAGGACTTAGTAAATTTTATCCACTCTTTTCCGGTTAAATCATTCAACTTATTATTAAAGTTATATTTACCTCTTTCTCCAAAATCAATAAAACTTGCTTTTTCTTTTTTCATCTATATTAAAAATCTATTGTGAAGAAATGAGAATATAATCCAACTGAAATTTCGTGAAAATCTTTATTAAAATTATTCGGTTTAACATTATAACGATATCTTGCATAAACTGTAAAAACGCCATAAACCTTAAACAAACCAATCGAAAACTCTGCGGCTGCACCATTAAAACCGTTAAAATTAGTAAAAATACTAATTCCGGGAGAAACATATTCAATGGCATCTAATGTATAAATTTGTTTATACCCTAAACGGAGAATGTCACTAATAGGAGCATTATAAAAATGAGAATACTCAAAACTAATATTTGCCGATGGATAATTATAACCGGAAGAATAAAAGGTAATAATTGGTAATTCTTTAGTAAGACCGAAATAACTGTTATTTTCAATTACAACTAAATTTGGCGATGGTATTAAATATAAAAACATACCGAAAAGAATAGTGGAAATAGGCTCAGACCCTTTTTTGGTTTCAATAAATTTTTCATAGGGCAATGTTAATTCATACATTTCACTGAAATATTTTATCCCGTCTCTATCTTCCGCAACCAATTGATAGGACACATTTTTATCACTGAATTGATATTGGGAAAAATCGATTTTTGCAGAATGATCCTCCAAATAATCTTCACTTATTTTAATTCTATAATTATCTGCAATTATAACTTCTGTTTTAACTTCCATACTAGTAAAAAAGACCAAATTAAAAGTATGCGGTTTTTCAGGAGTAACGTAAGAATCAATTAGAAAAAATTCCAAATCAGATTCTTCCTGTCCCATTAAAACCGTACTAAAAATAGAAATCAGAAAAAGAAAATATTTCGAAATATTACAATTCATATATTATTTTATGTTTATAAACTTTAATTTCTAAAAAAAACGAATGTTAACAAACTTTGGTATATTTGCTCCTAAAGTTAAATATCTATATTCAAAATAGGAACAATTTTTATGAAAATACTTGTATGTAATGATGATGGAATTGGAGCTGAAGGTATCTTTCATTTGGCTGAATCATTATGTAAAATAGGAGAAGTAACAGTTATAGCACCTCTTACGGAGCAAAGTGCAGTTGGCCATGCAATTACTATGAAAGTACCGCTTAGAATTTACGAATATAATATTCGTAACAAATTTGATGGTTATGCAGTTGATGGAACTCCTGCAGATTGTGTAAAAATTGGAATTACACATATTCTAAAAGATATGCCGGATATTGTTGTTTAAGGTATTAACCACGGTTCTAATACAGCAATTAGCATTATTTATTCCGGTACCGTTTCGGCAGCCAGGGAAGCTGCTATTATGGGTTGCCCGGCTATTGCAATTTCCGTTACTGATCATCATCCAACACATTTTGACGTTGCTGCAAATGTTGCAAAAGAATTAGCTCTAAAGGTTGTTAATAACGGCGTTCCGGAAGGAACAGTTTTGAATGTTAACGTTCCAAATCTTCCTAATGAAGAAATAAAAGGTATTATACCAACTCATCAAGGTAAATCCAAATGGAATGATAAATATGAAGAAAGAATAGATCCATACGGAAATAAATATTATTGGCTAACCGGTAAAATGTCCGATGCTGATAAAGAATTAAACAATGATCAGGTTGCTGTTAAAAATAATTATATTTCGGTTACGCCAATTCATTTTGATCTTACCGATTATGAACTTTATAAAAAATTAGGTGAATGGAATTTATCAGAAATAGAGAAGTAAATGGTTTTGGGAATTTTTGTGAAAATTTTTATTTAACAATATTACATGAATCTATTTGATAAGATAAACATATCCCTCAACTATTCGCCATACCTTTTTGTAATCGGTGCTATAATAGTTGTACTTTATACAATTTTTATCTATCGAATCACTCTACCAAAAATTAGTACTTTTGGAAAATCTATATTAATATTTGTAAGAACTTTATCTTTACTTTTTATACTCTTTCTTTTGTTCGATCCGGTTATTAAACTTACCTCAACTGAAACTGTTTACCCGGAAAACTTTGTTTTTATTGATAACTCAAAATCAATTTCCAAATTTTCTTCGGAAAAACAAATAACGGAACTGAAAAATTTGATCAGCAACCTAAGTGAAGACCTTGAAGGAGAAACTAAGTTTTTTACTTTTGGAAAAGATGTTAAAAAAGTAGATATCAAAAATTTAGATTCTTTACATTTTAATAATACTTCTACAAACTTTTCTTCCATTTTTAGTTTTATTAGAGAAAAAACAAATCTAGCTGGTATTGTTATTATCAGTGATGGAATAAATAACGAAGGTAAAAATCCAATTTATGAGACAGAAAATCTTTCAGCTCCAATCTTTACAGTTGGCATTGGTGATACTTCCGTAAACTCTGATGTTTATGTTTACGGAATTCATAATAACAAGTTTATTTATACCGGAAGAGAAACAGAAATTGAAGTAACAATAGGCAATATTGAACTAACCAATAAAGAAGTAACTGTCGGATTATACGAAAACAATCAACTAATTTCTTCTAAGAAAATTAAACTTAGTTCTGCCGGTATTAACAGATTACGATTTTCATATTCAAGTAAACTTGAAGGAGAACATAAATTAACTGTAAAAATCACTAATAATTTTGATGAACAGAATAAAAATAATAACCGGAAATCTACACTAATTAATATTTTATCTACAAAGAAAAAAATAGCTGTAATTGCAGGAACTCCTTCCCCGGATTTAGCTGCGGTTAAAAACAGTCTGATGAGAAATGAGGATTTCGAAATCAATAGTATAATTCAAATAAGTGATTCAAAATATTACAATGATTTGAAAAATTTAGAAATTTTAACATCTTCGGATGCTATTTTACTTATTGGGTTCCCTACATTAAATTCTGAACCCGCAATTATTAAAAAAATAATAAAAGAGATTGAAGATAATAACAAACCAGTTTTTTTAATTTTCTCGAACACAGTTAATTTTAATAGATTAAAGGAATTTAAAGATATTTTACCCTTTAAAATATCTAACATCTCTGATAAATTTATTGAAACACAAATTAGTGTAGTTAACGGAACAAATGGAATTTTAAGTAAAACAGAAACCGATCTGAATTATTGGGAAGAATTGCCTCCGGTATACTTGAGTAAAACAAAAATTACTCCTTCAATAAACTCTTTTGTATTGCTTTCTGGAAAAAGGAATAGTAATTCGCCAATACTTTTCAGCAGCAATACAGCCGGTAGAAAAACAATTATACTAACGCCTTCTGACTTTTGGAAATGGAAACTTAGACCTCGATCAAATTCAAATTTTTATTTTGATAATTTTTTATTAAATGCCATTAAATGGTTAACACTAACTTCCGAAGCTGAATTTTTTAATGTAACCACCGATAAAAAAAGTTATAAGTTAGGAGAAACAATTACTATTACCGCTAATTTATTAGATGAAACTTATGAACCGATTAATAATGCTGATATAAGTCTCACAACTAATAATAATGACCAAGCTAAATTTTCATCACTTGGCAATGGTTTTTATAAAGCTGAAATAAAAGTTACAGAACCAGGATTATATGAATATTCAGCTAAAGTAAATTCTCCTAAATTAAATATTAATGAAATTACCGGAAAAATTAATGTTGAAGAAATTGAGCTTGAACTTATACAAAGCAAAATGAATAAATTATTGCTGCAGTCCTTAGCTAAAAAAAACAAAGGTATTTATTTAAATATTGATAATTATACGGGATTAATTAATAAAATAAACGAGAACTATAATTCAAAAATATCTTACAAATTATTAGATAATGAGTTGCGTTTGTCTAATTTTGAGTTTATATTAATATTTATAGTTCTTTTCCTCTCCATAGAATGGATTATAAGAAAGGCATATCGTATGTTATAAATTAAACAGGGCAACAAAATGGCTTTTATTAATTTTACAAAAGATCACCTAATTGGAATAAAAGAGATTGATAATCAGCACAAAAGCATTTACAAAACTGTAAATCACCTTTACAATATTCAGCACAATAATAAAGCAGAAGTTATAGAAATTTTTCAAACTTTGTTAGAACAACTGAAAACTCATTTTGAAACAGAAGAAAACTTTATGAAAGAGAATAAAATTGTGCAGTTTATTTCTCACAAATTAGAACATGACCGCGCATTTATTAAATACTCTAGCTATTTCAAAAAGTACAAAAAGGGTAAAGTTGATTTAGATCCGGATATTTTATTATCTTTAAAAAATTGGTTAAACAATCATTTTGAGAAAAAAGATAGTAAACTTGCTGATCTTGCAAAAAATACTTAGTGTTTGTGCAGTTAAAACGACTAAAAAATAATTTTATTACTCTTTTTGATTTTTTCTTACCAAGACTCTGCATCTCATGTAAAATCAACTTATTACCAACAGAAAACGTATTATGTAAAACATGCACATCGCAACTTACATTTGCTCCTGATAGTTTAATTAAAACTGAGTACAACAGAAAATTTAAGAAAACCCAACTAATAAATGATTTTATTCCTCTCTATATTTTTCAAGAAAATTCAGTAATTCAAGATGTAATTCATTCATTAAAGTATGAACATAGATATCTAATTGGAAACTATTTAGGAAACTTAATAGCACATCATAAAAAAGAAAAAATACTATTATGGAAGCCGGATTTAGTCATTCCTATCCCGTTACATAAATTAAAACAAGCAGAGCGGGGATTTAATCAAGCAGCTAGAATCTCTTCAGGTGTTGGGGAAACGCTAAAAATAAAGGTAGATAATGGAATTGTAAAACGTAAAAGATTTACACGCACTCAAACAAAATTAACTCTAA
>JAJRZB010000486.1 GCA_024275455.1 Bacteroidota bacterium
TATAACTTATTAGTGGGCGTTCTTTTTTATTAGTTGGGAAAAGTAAATTCTCAACATTTTGCAACATTAAAGAAATTTCTTTAATGTCATAAAGATCAGGATTTAATTTTAATTTTCCTTTCGAACCATTAATATGAATTTATATGTAGCCTAGTTTTTCCATTAGGTCAAAATTATAAAAAATATTATTTTTAGCAAGTTTTTACTCAATCCCCATCTCCTCCAGCAAATAATCCGCACCGCCAAATTTTTGTGTTATCCAAAGTACATAACGTATATCAACTCCAATAGAACGGCTGTAACTTTCATTCCATGCAAGGTCGTTTATTGTTGCTTCGTAGGCTCGGTCAAAATTAATTCCTATCATCTCACCGTATGCATTCATAATTGGACTGCCGGAATTACCGCCCGTTGTATCCATGTTGTATAAAATTGCAACAGGTACACTTTCTAATTCTTCATTATAAAACCGACCGAAATCTTTATTGGCGTAAAGTGTTTTTAATTTATCGGGAATTACATATTCACCTCCCAATAAGCTTTTATCAATTACTCCGTCAAGTGTAGTTATGGGTGACATATAAATTGCATCAGCCGGGGAATACCCTTTTATATAACCGTAAGTTAAGCGTAAAGTTCTATTTGCATCCGGAATAAAATTAGTTTTCTTCCATTCTTTTTTTACTTCATAAAGTTGGGCTGAAAGTTTTGAAATTTTACTATTAATTCTGCTGCTTTCTTTTTTTATTTTTTTGTAATCAATGTTTAATAATTCTGAAAAAGTAAAAAGTGGATCTTTCAAATCTTCAGGACAATCAGATAAAGTTTCATAAATATAATCTATATCAAATAATCTAGTTTGACTTATTAATTTACTAACGTAGTCTTCAATTGATTGCTCCCCAAGAATGTCTCTTAATGATTTTATCTCTGATTTCCCTGTAAACATACTTGCATCAGTTAACATTTTTTTCATAAATGAAATTTCAAAATCTTTATTGAAGTTTTTAAGAATATCCTTGAATCTTTTTTTAGTGTCATCAATTCTATCTATTTTGTAACTGCGCATTCTTTCCGTTTCCGGTTTTTGAACTTCTTCACAATATTCAAGAATCATATCGGAAATTAATTTTGAGGTTGAAAATCTATTAAACGTTCTAAACCACAAATAAGCATTCCCGATATTAAATTGATTTTTATAAACCGATTCGAATTCATTTATTAAATTGCCGTATTTATTTTTAAGTTCATGATTATTTTCAATAAAATTTTGAATTTCCTTTTCTTCTTGTTGTTTCTGTTCAACTAAATTTATTCTTTTAAGACCTTTTAATTTCCCCTTGTAATTTTTCATAGTATTTGCAAGCCGTTTAATTTGTGTTGCAAATTTTAGTTTTAAGTCTTCGTTTTCACCGGTAATTGTTTCAAGTTCATCAATCATCCACTCGTAAGTTTTTGAAATGTACGGAAGCTGAATATTTTCTTGATAGTGAAGAAAGTAGGAAGGCATATGACGAAAAGTTCTTGCCGGGTAACCGAGAATGAAAGTAAAATCTCCTTCTTTAACCCCGTTCGGATTTACTTTTAAAAATCTTTTGGGAGTAAAAGGAATATTATTTTTATCATATTCTTTAGCACTTCCATCGGGGGCTACATAGGCTCTCATAAAGGTGAAATCACCCGTGTGTCTTGGCCAAACCCAATTGTCTGTTTCACCTCCAAACTCACCAATTGATCTTGGCGGAGCATAAACAATTCTAACATCCTTAATTATTCTATATCTAAACAAAACGTAAGTTTTTCCTTTAAACATTTCGGAAACCTTACCTTCAATTGAATTTACTTTATCATTGGCAGCTTCCCCTATTTCTTCCATTTTTTTTCTAATGATTTTTGCTCGTTTACTTAAATCGTCAA
>JAJRZB010000487.1 GCA_024275455.1 Bacteroidota bacterium
TAAAATATGTGTGCTTAAAATTACAGTTTTCTCACGACCAATTTCTCTTATAAGATTTCTAATCTCTACAATTTGATTGGGATCGAGACCGGTTGTTGGTTCATCAAGAATTAATATTTCAGGATCATGAATTAAAGCTTGAGCCAAACCGACTCTTTGTTTGTACCCTTTTGAAAGCTCTCCGATTTTTTTATGTTTCTCAACATTAAGTCCGCACACTTTTACCATTTGTGCAATCCGGTCTTTAATTTTAGTTTTAGGAACATTTTGCAATTCGGCAATAAACTCAAGATATTCCAACACCGGCATATCTTGATATAGAGGATTGCTCTCAGGTAAATACCCGATTAATTGTTTAACTTTTTCCGGGTTTTCCAGAACAGAAATACCGTTTATTTTGGCATCACCGTCTGTAGGAGCTATAAATCCGGTAATAATTTTCATAGTAGTTGTTTTACCGGCACCATTTGGACCTAGAAAACCTAAAACTTCACCGGTTTTTACTTCAAAAGAAATATTATCTACAGCTCTTTGTGTTTGATACTTTTTGGTGAGATTAGTTACAGAAATACTCATAAATTTAATAACCTATGTTTTTATCGGCAGCAAAAATAAAAAGTCATAAAATGAATTTCAAGATTTACTAATTTACTAACAAGCAATTTTTACAATTGAACTTAATTTTTGGTTCCCATTATTTTTTATCTAAAATTATTATCCCATCTTTTCCGGCAACAATAACTTTAGATGTTAAATGCAGAAACAATCCATGCTCAACAATTCCCGCACGATTTTCTAATTTTTCTGCAATTTCAAACGGATTTTGTAATGCTCCGAAGTTTGCATCAATAATATAATTTCCCTCATCGGTAACTACCGGTTCTCCGTTATCATATTTTCTTAACTCAGCTTCTGCATTTACGGATTCCAAATATTTTTGCTCAAGTGCGTAAGCGAATTGTATTACCTCAACCGGAACCGGCCAATTTGTGCCCAATTTAGGTGATAGTTTTGATTCATCTACAACAATTATTAATTTTTTACTTGCTTGGGCTAATACTTTTTCTCTAAGAAGTGCTGCTCCGCCTCCTTTTATTAAATTCAAGTATTTATCAACTTCATCGGCTCCATCAATAGTTACATCAATTTCTTGTTTTTCATCAAAAGTTACTAACGGAATGTTAAACTTATCAGCAATTTTTTCTGTTTGTTTTGAACTTGGTATTCCAACAATATTTTTAAGTTCACCTGAAGAAATTAATTCTCCTATTTTTTCCAAAGCATAATATACAGTGCTACCGGAACCAAGTCCTACAACCATACCCGATTTAATTTCTTCTACCGCTTTTCCTGCGGCTTGTTTTTTTAAAAGTTCTTTATTCATAATATTATAAATTTATTTTTGTAGAAGTGAAATTACAAGTTATTTTATATTAATCACAACTTTCCCAACAGATTTACCTGATTGTAAATATTGCACAGCTTTATTCAAATCAGAAAATGAAAATATTTTTCCAACAATTGGTTTTGGAAGATCGAGTTCTTGAATTTCCTTAAAATAGTTTTTCAATTCATTCTTCTTTTCCCATAACCAGATTAGATTAAAACCCATTATAGCTCTATTAGTATCAATCATTTTCATAGGATCAATTTTAGGACGTGTTAAATATTTATAAATTAGTTTAAACGGATTTGGTCTGGAACCGGGTGTTGCAAAATTTGCGGAACCAAATGTAATCAATCTCCCCTCCGGAGAAAGTAACGAATAACTATCTTTAAATATTTTTCCGCCAATGCTTTCTAAAACAATATCTAGTGAACGATTTGCCAAAGCAGCTCTTAACTGTTGTTTGAAATTTTCCTTTCGTGTAATAATTTCATCGTAACCCTCAGATTTTAATATGTTAATTTTAGATTCACTTCCGATTGTTCCTATAGTAAAAGCGTTATACTTCTTTGCAATTCTGTTTGCATAAATTCCAACACCACCGGCAGCACTATGAATTAGAACTGTTTTATTAATCTTAATATCACCTAAAACTTTAAGAGCATAGTAAGCAGTTAATGAATTTACTAAAAGCGAAGCTCCTTCCTCAAAGCTCCAATCTTGAGGAAGTTTAAAAACATAATCAGAACTAACATTAAGATATGTTGCATACGCTCCAAAACGAGTAAGACCTATTATTTTATCACCTACTTCAAAATTCTTAACTTCATTTCCCTTTTTAAGAATAACTCCGGCAAACTCTAACCCGGGAATAAAACTTCCTTTAGGAGTTGCACTATATAAACCCCAAATTGCAAATAGCTCTGCAAAGTTTAACCCGATTGATTTTACTTTAACACAGACTTCATTACTTTTGGGTTCATCTGAATTTTCCTCTACAAAAAGTAAGTTTTTAATTGAACCGGCTTTGTTTATCCTGTATACTTTTCTTTGCATCGCATTTATATTTTTCTTAATCTTAATCATACTCATAATCTTAATCTTTTACAATCCAAGTTTATATTAGCAAAAAGGAGTTTGATTAAAAGTA
>JAJRZB010000488.1 GCA_024275455.1 Bacteroidota bacterium
AAATGGGTAAATTATATGATTAACCCACGACCAAATGATCAGCGCATTACTTCAATTCTTACATCTTTGGATTTCTGGATTTCGGATGAAGAAATTATTATTTCGGATAAAAAAAGATTAAAAAAAATTGATAGATATATGGTTTGCAGTACTTAAATTTTTTTTGTAGATATTTCGTTATTTAGCGAAATATAAAAATGATAAAAATTATTATTAATTATGAATGCCTTAACAAGAAGATTAAAATTTCTTGACAGATATTTAACATTGTGGATTTTTATAGCAATGTTTGCCGGTGTATTTTCCGGTTATTTATTTCCGAAAATTGTTGGTTTTTGGAATACTTTTCAATCCGATACTACAAATATTCCCATTGCAATCGGATTAATTTTAATGATGTATCCACCGTTGGCAAAGGTAAAGTATGAAGAACTTGGTGATGTTTTTAAAGACACTAAAATATTATAATTATCACTAATTCAAAATTGGATTATTGGTCCTGTACTAATGTTTGTTTTGGCTGTAGTTCTTTTACCTGATTACCCCAGTTACATGGCCGGTTTAATAATGATTGGACTTGCGCGATGCATTGCAATGGTAATTGTTTGGAATGATCTTGCAAATGGGGATAGGGAATATGCTGCAGGACTTGTTGCTTTCAATTCTATTTTTCAAGTATTATTTTTCTCACTTTATGCATATGTATTCTTAACTCTTATTCCAGAATGGTTAGGGATAGCTTCTTTTAAAGTAGACATAACAATTGGACAGATAGCTGAAAGTGTATTAATATATCTCGGTATTCCATTTTTCGGCGGTATGCTCACACGGTTTGTCCTGATAAGCTTTAAGGGTGAAAGGTGGTATAACCGCAAATTTATTCCGGCAATTAGTCAGCTGACATTGTTCGCATTACTTTTTACTATTTTTGTAATGTTCTCATTAAAAGGGGAATATATTGTAAAAATCCCACTTGATGTTGTAAGAATAGCTATTCCGTTAGTCCTTTATTTTGTGATAATGTTTTTTGTATCATTTTACATGGGTAAAAAAATTGGAGCAGATTATCCCAAAACAACAACTCTTAGCTTTACAGCAGCAAGTAATAATTTTGAGCTTGCAATTGCAGTTACAATCGCAGTATTCGGAATAAACAGTGGGGAAGCTTTTGCAGCGGTAATTGGACCTTTAGTGGAAGTGCCGGTATTAATAGCGTTAGTTAATGTGGCATTGAGATTTAGAAGAAAATATTTTACGAATTAAATATTAAACAAATATTTGGAGGAAGTAAATTGGAAAACGATAAACAAATAAAAGAAGTAGTAAAAAATAAATATGCTGAAATAGCTATTGTAAATAATAATTCAGGGTGTTGCGGAACCAATTCTAAAGTAATTGACTATTCCATTATGCAAGATGATTATTCAGAGATAGATGGTTATTTAAAGGAAGCGGATATGGGTTTGGGATGTGGAGTACCAACCGAATTTGCCGGTATTAAACGAGGTGATACAGTTGTAGATTTAGGATGCGGTGCTGGAAATGATATTTTTGTCGCTCATCCGTATGCCGGCGAAGATGGCAAATTAATCGGAATTGATTTTACACAGGAGATGCTTGATAAAGCGAATAAAAATAAGGCTATGTTAAATGCAGATAATGTAGAATTTAAATTGGGTGAAATAGAAAATCTTCCTTTAGATGAGAATTTTGTTGATGTTATACTTAGTAATTGCGTATTAAATTTAGTACCGGATAAAGAAAAAGCTTTTGCGGAAATAAACAGAGTGTTAAAAAAAGGAGGACATTTTTGTGTTTCCGATATTGTTATAAAAGGTGAATTACCCGAAAAGTTAAAACAATCTGCTGAAATGTATGCGGGATGTGTAGCCGGAGCAATTCAGCAAGATGATTATTTGAATATAATTAAACAAGCAGGATTTGATAGTATTGAAATTAAAAGAACAAAAGTTATTGAATTACCCGATGAAATTTTAACGGATTATTTAACTGCAGATGAAATTGTTACTTTTAAAGAAAACAATATTGGTATTTTTAGTATAACTGTTGTGGGATACAAAAATTAAAATGGTTAATGGAAATTTGTTGCAGAATATTTTAAAGTTAGAAAAACGATTTAGTGAAATAAATAAAGATAGAAATGTTCTTCTAAATTCTCTTTCTGAATATATTAGTGAAAAATTAAAAGCCGGTAAGGAAATAAATCTTACTTTTATCTGTACTCATAATTCACGAAGAAGTACTATGAGTCAGATTTGGGCACAAACAGCAGCAGAATATTATAATATTCCGAATATAAAATGTTATTCCGGTGGAACAGAGGCAACAG
>JAJRZB010000489.1 GCA_024275455.1 Bacteroidota bacterium
TAAAACATTATCCTTGCCGTACATTTGGTGAATACTGCTTGGTACCATTGAATTATTAATGTTCGAAAGATTTGTAACACCCTGCTGCTGACCTTCGGGCACATAAAAACCGCCTTTCAATGCACTGGAACTTCCTAATTGTGAGTTTTTCCAGGTGCGCATAAATGCTCCCTGTCTGTGGACGTCATTCAAAACATTTGGCGCATTATACAAATTTGCATCGGTACTAAAATTTATTTGATTATCTGCACCACCTGGAGCCCAAATTGAGAATTCGTCCGTGGTAAAAATATAATCTCCATCATCTGTTGGCCATGCCGAGTGAGTAAATCTGAAATCGAACAATGCATCGGTTGAATTTACTTTATTCGCGTATTTTTTATCGAAATCATATGTTTGACTTGTCTGAGTTTTAGACATGGTGCTTAAATTTAGATCTATAACTTGCAAACCACCACGCAAACAAGCTGCGTATATTTTTGATGTAGAAGAAGTAACTTTTTTTACATACATTTCATGAACTTAGGAGTTGGATGGGGTTACTGTAATAGCACCTTTATAAGTCGGACTGGTTGCGCTGCTATTTAAATTCCATACCGGTATTTTATCTTTTATTGTAGCTACATATAAATAACCGCCGGCAATTGTTAGTGTGTGTGCTTGCCAGTTTCCGAGATTAGGATTCTGAATTCTGCCGACAAAGACACTGTTCAAACTACCATTCGGGTTAATACCATAAAAACCACTTTGGTTAACAGCCTGATTAAGATTGATAATTAAAACAAAATAAGTTCTATCTTTTTTATGCACGGAAAGATAAGCATAAGTCGTGCTGCCGGATTCAAATGTTTCCACATCAACAACATCTAAGTATTCAGGTGTGCTTGCGTTATAATTTACATGATTAATATGCACTTTTTCAGTGGGAGACGAAGTATTGGTAGTATTTACAATGCTGAAGCCTCTATTTATCATTAGTAATGCATAATGTGTACCGTTGGGTGCTTGCCAACCCCAGACATCTCTGCCTTCTATCTTATTATTAAAATCCGTTACACATTTAAGTGTAATATTACTTTTATAAGTTTGACCTGAGGATTGTGCGAATTGTTTTGTTGGGGAAAACCCAACTAACAGAGTTAAAAAAGCTAAAACAAAAATACTTTTTATAGTTTTCATAATATTAGTCCTAAAATTTGTTAAAAGTTTAGTTAATTTTAGGGCTTACATCTCAACTTTTTGCGGATGAAGCCCTATGCATTTGTTTTGTACCTCTGGCGGGATACAATTACTAAGCGGAAGGTTTTATCCGCGTTTAATAAATTTCTCCGTTGGAGTCCTTCGGACTTCTTTCATTATAATCACCTCCTTTTTTTATAATTATTTAGTTACAATTCCTTTCAGTCAATAATTAAAATGAAAGGTTTATTTTAAAATCACCTGTGCACCGTAGCTGTCTTTTAGCGAAGGAGCAACATCTTCCTTGTCTCAACAAATAAACCATTTCCGTTGGATTCAGAAACAGTTAACCTATAATAGTAAACACCACTGGATAAACCTTTTGAGTTAAAATTAAATTTATAAAAACCGGAATTTTGTTCTTCGTTTACAATTGTTTTAACTTCTCTACCGAGCTGGTCATATACTATCAACTCAATAAAACCAGCAGATGGTAACTGATAACTAATAATTGTACTTGGGTTAAAAGGGTTGGGGTAGTTTTGATGCAGAATAAATCTGTTTGGAATATTTTCTTTTATTACTTCTACTGATGTGATTAAATTATATTCATAAAGTCCCTTACTTGTACCAACATATAATTTGTGCGTTAATGAATCGATAAATAAATTATCATATTGGTTTCCTGAAGAAAATTTTATTTCAAGGTTTTCAGAACCTTCAATTAATTTCCATTGTTCTGCACTGTTGGGTGTTATAAAAATACCGCTACTTGTGGACATATATAAGACAGATGAGTTTTTGGGGTCTATTATAGTTGACCAGTATTTTGAATCATATGGAAGTCCGTTACTAGCTAGTGCCCAATTTAAGCCACCATCTTCGGACCTATAAGTAGGGAATATATATATTCTGTTGTTATTACTCCAATCTATTATAATATGCTTTGGTAAACTGGGCACTTCCGAGAGTACATTCCAATTAACACCAAAATTATAACTTGCATAAAATGCTTCATAGCCCATATTATTATCACTGGCAACGTACATTTTTGTACTATCTACCGGGTCAAATGAAAAGTGAGTTCAGAGCCATGGCTTGATGAAGGAAACGCACTTACATTCTCCTAATTTATACCGCCATTTGTTGTTCGGTATAAGTTATCAATTTGTCCATTTTCTGTTATTATACAAAATAGTACATCTTCATTATGGGGTGATATATATATATATTTTACTCTTGGTCTCCATGAATCTTCCGGCCATGGCTCGGCTTCCGGTATTAAATATTCCCAACTTTTTCCCCCATCTTTTGTTTTCCATGGTCTTCCGTACCAGTCCGTTATATACATTTTTTGTGTATTTCTTGGGTCTATTGTTTTTAATGTATATCCTCCTCCAAATTCACTATTA
>JAJRZB010000490.1 GCA_024275455.1 Bacteroidota bacterium
CCGGGCTGGGCTGTGGCAATTATAAAAAAAACACCATTATATTTTGCTGAATACTGAAAAGAAGAAACATCCTGTGCAAGTTGCATATCATAAACAAGTTTTTTATGAAGCCTTGAATTTTTAGAACCGGTTAAGACATCAGAAAGTATGTCAAGAGCAGCATCATCCCCCCCATAAGCTTTATCCGAATGCCATCCTAAATATATTCTTGATAACTGCACATTATCTTTATGTACAATTGTTTTCGATTCGGATAGTCTTTGTTCTTCAGTTGTAATTTTTTTTATTTCATTACCATTTTTTATATCATCAAAATATTTATGAACCAAATCAACAGCTTCATCAATATTAAAATTACCGCCAATTACCAAACTTGCATTTTTAGGTGAATAATAATTCCGGAAAAAATCTTTGACATCATGTAATTCAAACCTCTCAATATCTTTCATCCAACCTATTGTTGGCCAATGGTAGGGATGATTATGAGAGAAAAGATTTGAAAATAGCAGTTCCCAAGCCAAACCGTAAGGTTGATTATCATAATTCTGTCTTCTTTCATTCATTACCACACTTTTTTGGTTATCCAATTTTTCTTGTGTTAAAGATTGCAATAAAAATCCCATGCGGTCAGATTCTAACCATAATGCAAGTTCCAAACTATCCGGTGGAAGAGTTTCATAATAATTTGTTCTGTCCATACTTGTTGAGCCGTTCAGACTACCGCCCACTTCTTGAATATATTTAAAATGCATTTCTTTAGGAATATTTTCAGATCCTTGAAACATCATGTGCTCAAACAAATGAGCAAAACCGGTTTTAGCAGGATTTTCATTTGCCGAACCAACTTTGTACCAAATATTAACTGCTACAGTGGGAAATGACAGATTAGGATAAAGAACAACCTCCAGTCCGTTTTCTAAAACAAATTTTTGATAATTTATATCTAATAAGTTTTTCATATTCTTTTATTTACCATTCAAAATAAACTCAATTCGTTCCAAGTTACCATCAATATTACTTCTTGGTTCTATATTAAAAATTTTACACAACATGGGGTATATATCAATATTCCAAATAGTTCCAGTGGAATATCCATTGCGGAAATTAGGACCACTGGCGATAAAAACACCATGCATATCAGTATTGTTATTATCGTAACCATGGTTGCCTTTAGAATAATTTTTCTTCATTCCGTCTAACCATCTGTTATTTACAAGCGACCAACCCAAATCGGCAACTAAAATTATGGAATAAATAAAAGGATGATGTGAAAAATGATAATATTCCGGTAATTCTTTTTTAAGGTATACCTTATAATGATTTTCGTTCTCTTTAAGTATTTTATAAACTTCTTCAAATTCATCAACTTTTGGCTCTATCATCATTATGGGTTTTGCTCCACCCATTTTATAATCATATCCGCATAACATTTCTTCAATATTAACTGTTCTTTCAGTACTTATTTCCGTCATACCATGATCAGAAACCAAGACTATATTTGTACTATCAAGCATTCCAATCGATTCAAGTTTACTATTTAAATATCCAATAATTGAATCTAACCTTTGTATTGATTGATTAATTTCAGGAGAATTTGGTCCGAATTTATGACCATATGTATCAGTATCGTGAAAATATAAAGTTATAAAATGAGGTCTTTCTTTTTGCGGTAATTGCAGCCAGTTTATAATTCCATCTACTCTTTTTTTATACGGTCTATTGTGTTCGTAAGTTTCAAAATAATTAGGATGTCTGTAGTTTAAATTCATTTCCGAACCGGGCCAAAAGTAACTTGCTGTAACAATTCCGTTTCTTTTGGCTGTTTCCCAGAAAGCTTCTCCCATGTACCACTCACTATTTCTAACTGCGGAAGAATCTCCAAGTCTGTATCTCTTTTTAGTAAAGGGATTCAAAAAACTATTAAAAATTATTCCATGATTTTCAGGGTACATTCCCGTAATAATTGAATAGTGATTGGGAAATGTTTTTGAGGGAAATGCTGGTCTAAGTGA
>JAJRZB010000491.1 GCA_024275455.1 Bacteroidota bacterium
ATTAAATGCAGATAGTAAATTGAAATACCCACCGAAATTCGGAAATTTTTCGCGGGAAGTATATTTGGAAGGTGAAGCTTATTTTGAAGTTACACACAATTCTAAAAAAACCTTTATAGTTCATAGTGGAGAATTATCAACCAAAGTTTTGGGCACTAAATTTAATGTTACTGCTTTTCCTAACGAATCTGAGATAAAAGTATCTTTGGTGAAGGGGGAAGTGGTTGTCTTAAAAGAAAACTCTCTGAAAGAAGTTGAAATGGTGAAGCTTCTTCCACATCAACAATATGCTTATAACACTAAAATCAAATCCGGTAAAATAAAGAACTTTAATATACTAAAAGAGACAGGCTGGAAAGATAATCAATATGTTTTTGACAATGAATCTTTGAATAAAGCTTTAATTAAGTTAAGCAGAGCATTTGGAGTAGAGTTTAAGTTGGATATTCCTGAGAAAGATAAATATAAGATTAAAGCTAATTTTAATAACGAATCATTTTGGACTATAGTTGAAGCAATTAAATATGCAACAAAATTAAATTACAAAATTGTTTCTAAAGATAACGAAGTTGAAAAAGTAATCTTCGAAAGATAAAAATTTTGTTAATACGCAATAAGTTCGTAATAAGTTTTTACTTAATGAATTAAAGATTAGAGGATGGCGGAGGAAATAAATGAAAGATATAGTAATATTTAATTTCAAAAAAATTACTGCTTATACAACAATAATACTTTCTCTTCAAATATTTATTGTAAATCTGATTTTTGCTACTACCCCGGTATCCGGACAAGAATTAGAAGATGTAACAATAAATCTCAATCTGAAAAATTCTAATCTGGAAAAAATATTTGAAAAAATAGAGAGTCAGACGGAATACAAATTTTTCTATGTTAAAAATGATATACCCTTAAATTCTAGAATGACAATAAAGGTAAAAGATGCTCCGTTAACTAAAGTCCTTAATAAAATAGCGAAGCAAAAAAACCTAAGTTATAAGTTAATTAAGCATCAAATTGTTATAAGAAAGAAAGAAAAAAAAGAAAAGGGCAAAGGAAATATTAAAGGTGTTGTAATTGATGCGAAGAACAATGAACCTTTAATAGGAGCAAATGTTTTTATTCTAAAAACCGCTTATGGTGCAGCAACCAATATAGATGGGGAATTCTCCATAAATAATGTACCTGCCGGAGATTATATACTTCGTGTTTCATATATAGGTTACGAAAAAAAAGATATGAAGGTTAAGGTTACCAGCGGAAAAACTCTTAGTATGAATATCGAATTACAATTTAGCGGTTCAATTGATTTGGAAGAAGTGGAAGTTACCGCACAAGTTAAGGGACAAATATCGGCAATTAACGAACAGTTATCTTCTCACGAAATAAAAAACGTTGTTTCGAAAGATCGAATACAAGAACTTCCAGATGCAAATGCTGCCGAAGCAGTAGGACGTCTTTCAGGTGTCTCAATTTTAAGAGATGGCGGAGAAGGTAATAAAGTTGTTATCAGGGGACTTTCACCAAAATACAATAAAGTAATGCTTGATGGCATTGATCTGGCATCAACAGATGAAGGAGATAGAAGCACCGATATAAGTATGATTTCTCCTTATTCGCTCGAAGGTATAGAAGTTATAAAAGCAGCAACAGCCGATCGTGATGCGGATTATATTGGCGGTGCAGTTAATTTTAAAATTAAAAAAGCTGATAAAGGACTTAAAACAAACATTATTGCTTTCAATACTTATAATAATTTAAGAAACAGTTTTGGAAATTATACTTTTGTAGGTTCGGCAGGCAATAGATTTTTTCAAGATAAATTAGGTGCTTTTCTTCAATTAAACATTGAACAAAAAGATCGTGGTTCAAATCAATTGGGAGCAAATTATTATTTGCTTACTCATGATATTAATAAAGTTAATCCAACTAAACTGGAAAATCTTTTTTTAACAAACGCGTATAGAACAAGAAAACGATATGGCGGTACTTTTACGCTCGATTATAATATTCCTGATGGAAATGTGTTCTTGAAAAATTTTTTAAGTATAGGCAATACGGAAATAAACATGTACAGCGAAAGATATGATGTTCGCAACAGAGGTCATAATTACATAACCAATACAAGAAAAAATAATTTAATGGTAATGAGTAATATTCTCAACTACGAACAAAAATTTGGTGATTTTAAGCTGAATGCTTCTTTATCTCACGCTTTTTCGCAAAATGAAACTCCCGAAGATGTTAGTTTTGGTTTTGTTGAACCATTACCTGCATTACCACAGGGTGTAACAAATCTTCCCCCTGATTCAATTCCATATTCTGCTTATAATAATTATAATGATGCGTATTGGAGTACCGTTACGGATCGTAAAAGTATAACGGAAGAAAGACAAATTTCAGCAAAAGCAGATCTTGAAATAGATTTGAGCTTATCAAAGCTAGTTACCGGAAAGCTAAAAGTAGGAGGAAAATACCGTGTAAAGGAACGTAGTCATGATTTACAAGCAACCGGTGGAACAATGGCATTAAACAGTGGCAAGGTAGTTAAAAATGCTATTCTGGAAGCTTTCCCTTGGATGCAAGATACGGCTCCTATTGGTACGGCACAATTACCGTATAATTTATTTATAGATGAAAATTTTGATCATGGAGAATTTCTAAAAGGAGATTACTCATTAGGACCGGTTGTAGATATAAATTTAATGAGAGAAGTAATAAAAGTTATGCGAAATGTAAAAACTCCTGCAATAGATACATACAGCAAACTGAATATGACATCAACGACCAATGACTATAACGGTAACGAATATTTAAGTGCCGGTTATTTAATGGCAAATTTGGATATGTATTCTTCAGTTAAGTTTATTCCAGGTGTTCGTTATGAACATTATGTTACGGAATATACAGGAGTAAGAGGACTTTCTAATTCAGGTTTCCCTGAGCAAAATTATCCGCATACCGATACAACAACGCAAAGAGTAAATGATTATTTTTTACCAATGATACATTTGCAAGTTAATCCGTTTGATTGGCTGCAGATACGTATGGCATATACAAAAACACTAGCACGCCC
>JAJRZB010000492.1 GCA_024275455.1 Bacteroidota bacterium
ACTAACCTTTTTAAGTTTCCTTCTTCAGTCCCTGTTCCTGCAATATAAAGGTTAATATCATTATTGTTTTTTAGTACTAAACTAAATGCTTCAATAAGAACATCAACATTTTTAACAGGAATTAATCCACCGGCAAAAAAGATTACTTTTTTATTTTGATCAATGTTTAAAATCTTTTTACAGTCAGATTTATTTTTTATTATAAATTTATCCGCTTCATAAATATTATCTATTTGTAATATTTTTTTATCATCTAACTGAATATTTTTGTCAGTACATTTTTGGAATAAATCATTTGTTACCGCTGTAACTTTGTTTGCTTTTTGTAATAGATTTTTTGCTGATTTCCAAAACCTTGTTCCCTCAACTAATCTGTTTACATCACTGCCCATTAAGGAAATTAAAAAAGGGACATTGTATTTTTTTGATATTATTTGAGCCATTGTACCGGCTGGGAAAATCCAATTTGCATGAATAATTGTGTTTTTATCAACAATTTTTGATAAATATTTTCGTGCTTGGTAATATGCAAACCAACCTTCAATGTTGTGGAATTTGCCCCGTGGCAACCTGTAATATTTTAAATAAATAATTCTATAATTTTCAAAATCATCAAATTCAGGCTTTGTATCTAAATAATTTTTTTTCCAATCGTTATAAATCTTTTTCCAATCTTTCCAATACTTTATCATTTCAATAAAAGGAGGGGATGCAGGGTATAAACAAATAACATAAATATCAAAATGCTTTGATAACTCCTTTACAGTTCTAAATATATATATTCCTTTTGTATTAGTTGAGCTGCTTGGGAATTCAGGCGTGAGCCAAATGATTTTCATTTTTTAATTAAATTGTATTAATATAAAGCTGATAAGAATTATTAAGTTTCTTCTTCATCGGGTTGAATTTTAGAGTGAATAATATCACCAATGATACTTCCGAAAATTAAATAACTTGATACACTTGTTATATCAGAATTTTGAGCAAATGAATAGATTGCAACCATAATAATAAGGTAAATAAACGGCAAAGGAATGTTGCCATATTTTGATGCTCTAAAAGCTGAAATTGATATAGATATAAAAATGAACATAAAAAGAAATAAGCCAATTATACCGCGCTCTAAAAGAATTAATAAATATCCGTTATGAGGAGCCAACTTTTCATATACATTATTATCCTTTGCATAAATTTTCATCGAAATATCCAAATAACCTTTGGGCCCCAAACCGAACAACTGATCGGCTAAACCCAAGTTGGTAAATTTCTCAAAATCATCTTGCCACCTAACTGCTCTAAATTTCATACTACCTTTAATTCTTTGACCGGTCCATTTGCTAAAACTAGCTTTTTTTTCTCCAAACATTTGGAGCGGTTCTTCATATAATCTATAATAAATTGTTTGAACAAAAGAATTTTCTTTAGTCTGAGATAAAAAGGTATTATAAATGAAAAAGAAACCTACTAAAAGTGCAATTACAACTATACCCATTTGAACTAATTTTTTAAAATTATGTCTTAGATCGGTTTCTATAAAAGACATTAAAATAATAGTAACAAATGTTGCCAATAATGCACTTCTCGAAGTAGATAGGAAAACACCAAGTAAAAGAAAAATACCTGTTATAACAAGTACAAATCTATTTGTTTTAGTACGGTACCAAGCGAGATAAATATATATAATGCCCATGCTTGTTAAAAAGCCAGGGTAATTATGGTTCAGTATTACTTGGTTGCCTAAAAGTAAATCGGGTAACCTGACAATATTTAATGTGCCGGTTACAATGGAATTGAATATTAAATCAATTGAGCTAAATATTCCGGCTAAAATAATTCCGTATAAAATAGATTTTCTGCCTTCTTCATTTTTTACTAAGATAAAGCCAATAATTAAATTAATCATAGAAAGAATAATATCTTTCATATTACGCAGTAAACCTTTTGATGTAATAATAGGTTCAATTAACAATAGCATACCGAAAATAAATAATAACCAAAAGTATTTATTTTTAAATAAATAATTGTTTACAAAATTCATGTTTTCTTTATCGAAGAAGTAGAGGCGTAAAAATAGCAGTAATAGAAGTAAACCACGGGCATCTAATGGTAAAGGGGTCTCAAAATTAAATTTATATAGAATCATAAAAATAATTATTGAAGCAAACTTATAAGGCTTTTCTATTACTAGAAAAATTGAGAGTATTGCAATAAAAAATAC
>JAJRZB010000493.1 GCA_024275455.1 Bacteroidota bacterium
GCTTTTCACCCGTCCGCCCTTAACTGCGATGTTAGATTGAAAAGCTACTGCCAAAAATTATTAAAAATTTATCTTACTATACTACGGTAAAACTACAAACTTAACACGAACAACGTAAACCCAAAAGTACCACAAAACCCCGCACCGTTTTCGCGGTCGGGTGGAAAAGCTGGTTATACTACTTTTTGTTTAGCTCATTTAAAGTTTCATCTATTTTCTCAACCATTATTTTTGATCTTCGAGATATTCTCTCGTATAAATTGTTTAGATTAGCATTTAACAATTCAAGATTGTCTTGTGTAGGATTATCAAAAGTTTTTGAATGATAAAACCATATTTGACTAATATCGCCATTCAAGAAATTTATATCTCTTTTTAATGTGAATAATGATTTCTGTAGAATATTATTTAAAAGAGAAATATCATTTATTTTTAGATCAATGTATGGAGTAGTAACATTTTGATAAGTAAAAGATATAGCTGCACTTGTTGTAGAATTTTTTCCATATGCAGCGATTAATAACGCATATAATGTATCGTCATCAATCTCACTAATTTTTGGCATAGAATCTTTAATTTTTTTGGGTATTAGAAATGCGGCTGATTCAGAAAATTTTATAAAATATGGTTTTACCCATAGAAAAAATTCTTTAGTAAATTTATCAGTAATAAAAACTGACATTATGCATACTGAAGTAAGATGAATTTGTAACTCATTTAATTCAGTTTTGATTCCGGTCTTAATATCTTCTTTTGTAGACTTTCTTTTTAATTTCTCATTAAT
This sequence comes from Bacteroidota bacterium, assembly GCA_024275455.1. Taxonomy (GTDB): domain Bacteria; phylum Bacteroidota; class Ignavibacteria; order Ignavibacteriales; family Melioribacteraceae. The sequence goes on from JAJRZB010000493.1 coordinate 785, forward strand.
AATGGTCCCAAATATTCCTAGACCCCATCCAAGAATAAGTGTACCTATTGCCAATAATATACTAACATATGTTTCCATCATTTTTCCAAGTAGTATAACGGCGTTGCTTTTCACCCGTCCGCCCCAAACTGCAATGTTGGATTGAAAAACTACTGCCAATAATTATTTAAAATTTATGTAACTGTACTACTGTTAAACTACAATATAAAACGAACAACGTAAAACTAAAAAAACACAAAATCCGCACCGTTTTCGCGGTCGGGTGGAAAAGCTGGTTATACAAACATCACGTATAATCTGCTAATATTTTTTTTGCAATTTCTTCTTTTGGAATGATCCCTTCTTTATATTCTTCATATAATTTTAATCCTTTTTCATTCATTTCAAAGAATGCACGTGGAACTTTGAAAAACTCAAATAGGTATGCCCTTACTTCCTCAATTAGTTGGATAAAAGTATTCCACCATTCTTGATTTGCGTAGTTTCACTTGGTTTTTTAAAGTTATGCAGATAATTACCAAGCTTACCATAAAAAGAATTAAGCTTGTCTTTGTCTGGAATTTGCATCTGAAAATCAGTACCAATTGTAGCTAAATAGAAGTTAGTATATTCTAATTTTTTATCAAATTCTGGTTCTGCTTCGTTAATTGCATTTGATAAATTTTTAATCCTATACTATTTCATATACGTTTCAATCTTTTCATCATCTGTATTCATTATAACAAGATATTCACATAGAAATCTTTCAATACAAACACGTAATTCAAGGGAAGCATAAAATAAATAACTACCATCTGGTATATTAAATGCATTGTGAAGACAAATGACTGCGCGATTAAAATGCATTGAAGCATCGATTGGATGATGAAAATTATAATTCCTCATATTTTAATAGAGCTTTTTATACTTTGATCTAGTTTTATATTTAACAAAATAATAGATAATAGCACCAAAAACATTTAACCAAATAATGAATAGTATCCAGCCAATTCGTGATCCACCCTCTTCATTTTTAAAACAATCAATTAACATTTTCCAAAAAAAACCAACAGCTAAAAGAAATAAAATCAAATAAACTATTGTTGAAATTATGCTTAACCCGTCTTCCATATATTAACTCACTTTTGTTACAATTGAATTAAATTATATCTAAATATTGTTTGTATAACGA
>JAJRZB010000494.1 GCA_024275455.1 Bacteroidota bacterium
GCAAGCAAGAGTTGGTAAAAGAACCGGTTTTGCTGCTATCCAAATTGCAGTTGATATGGTAAGAGAAAAACTTATCTCTAAAAATGAAGCTTTATTAAGAATTGATCCTGAACAGTTAAATCAATTATTAAGACCTATATTTGATACGGAACAAAAGAAAAAAGCTATTGAGAGCGGTAACTTATTAGCAAAAGGATTGAATGCAGGTCCGGGTGCTGCTTCCGGTAAAATAGCTTTCTCAGCTCATGATGCTGAAATTATGGCAAATAAGGGTGATAAAGTTATATTAGTCAGAATTGAAACCTCACCTGAAGATATTAAAGGAATGAGTGCTTCCGAAGGTATATTAACTGCCAAAGGCGGTATGACATCTCACGCTGCATTGGTTGCAAGACAAATGGGTAAGGTTTGTGTTGCCGGCTGCGGTGCCTTAAATATTGATTATAAAAAAGGTATAATAAAGGTTGACGGTTATAACAAGGTTGTAAAAGAAGGAGATTATTTGTCGATCGACGGAACAACAGGTGAAGTAATTGTTGGTGAAATTCAAACTAAACCTTCTGAAGTTGTTCAAGTTCTTATCACAAAAGAATTAAATCCTAAAGATTCTAAAGTATACAAAACTTACAAAGACTTAATGAATTGGGCTGATAAAGTAAGAACTTTAGGTGTTAGAACTAATGCAGATCAACCGGATCAATCGGCAAACGCAATAGCTTTCGGAGCCGAAGGTATCGGCTTATGCAGAACAGAACATATGTTCTTTGGCGGAGATAGAATTTTAGCCGTTAGAGAAATGATTCTTTCCGATACTGAAAAAGGAAGAAAAGCAGCATTGAAAAAACTTTTACCTTTACAGAGAAAAGACTTTGCCGGTATCTTTGAGGTGATGAAAGGAAGACCTGTTACCATAAGAACTTTGGATCCTCCTCTTCATGAATTTTTACCTCACTCACCTAAAGAGCAAAAGGAAGTTGCAGATGCTTTAAATATTTCTGTAGCTAAATTAAAAGCTAAAATGTAATCTCTGCATGAATTTAACCCAATGTTAGGATTTAGAGGATGTAGATTAGGTATAAGTTATCCTGAAATTACCGAAATGCAAGCACAAGCTATTTTTGAAGCAGCAATTCAAGTTGCGAAAAAAGGAATTAAGGTAAAACCTGAAATTATGATTCCGCTTGTTAGTCATGTAGAAGAATTAAAACTTCAAGAAGCAATTGTTAGGAGAGTAGCGAAAGAAGTGTTTAAGAAAAAAGGTAAAAAGGTTGATTACCTTGTTGGAACTATGATTGAATTACCGAGAGCTGCCCTAACTGCTGATGAAATTGCGCAAAGTGCAGAATTCTTTAGTTTCGGTACAAACGACTTAACCCAAACAACATTCGGCTTATCAAGAGACGATGCAGGTAAATTCTTACCTAATTATGTTGAAAGAGAAATTTTACCAAGAGATCCTTTCGAAAGTATTGACCAAAATGGTGTTGGTCAATTAGTTGAAATTGGAACTAAAAAAGGCAGAAAAGTTAATCCGAAATTAAAAGTTGGTATTTGCGGGGAACATGGAGGCGAACCGGAATCAGTTGAATTCTTCCATAGAACAGGATTAAACTACGTAAGTTGTTCACCATTTAGAGTACCAATTGCAAGACTTGCAGCTGCAAGAGCAGCTTTACGAAAAAAATAGTTAATTATAAATGATA
>JAJRZB010000066.1 GCA_024275455.1 Bacteroidota bacterium
CAACCGTAACTGTTTGATCGATATAGTTAGTCTGAGAAGACGATACTGTTGCAATATGACTATAATGTCCGCAATCAACACCGTAACAATGAGGGGGATTTTTCATTTTCAACCTCGCTAATTTTGTTTAAGAATTGTTTTATTTATTATAAAATAGAATAAACTTAAATTATTGAGATTATTGCAAAGTAAGATTTTAAAATAGATTTGTCAAGTTAAAAATTATGGGCCATTTAATTTTAGCATGTTTATTAAGCCAATTTTGGCCTTAACGCAATAGTATCATCTTTTTAGTTTGAATAAAACTTCTGCTTGGTAAATTATTGTCCTCAAAAGTAACCTCATAATTACCGGCGGGTTTTCTTTCATTTACTAATGTTGCTACTTCTCTGCCAAGAATATCATAAACTTTGAGAGTTACTAACCCCACCCTTGCGAAGGGGAGGGTTGGGGTGGGGTTGGTATTGAATAAGTTATTGTTGTACTTGGGTTAAACTAATTACAAAAAATATACCTTATTGTGATATTTTTGTGACACTTAAAAAGTAACTTTCCTTTAATAATTTCTCAAAGAATATAAACCGGAGAAAAATATTTTAAGTTGATCCCGGGTTCCTTTGAATTTTTTGAGGTAGTGAAAAAATATTTTAAGGTGAATAAAATGAAACTTTTTTCTTTTGTAATAATTAGCATACTATTTTTTAACTGTTCAAAAATAGATAGCACACAGTCAAATTTAAATGATTATCAAATTGATAAAGATTGGAAAGCGGCAACCTTTGCCGGCGGTTGTTTTTGGTGTATTGAAGCTCCGTTTGAAAAAATTGACGGAGTTAAAAAAGCAATTTCCGGTTACGCCGGCGGAACAATTAAAAACCCAACTTACAAACAAGTGTCCGGCGGTAAAACAAAATATAGAGAAGCTGTGCAAGTTTATTATGATCCAAACATTATAAGCTATTCGGAACTCTTGGATATTTTCTGGCAGCAGTTTGATCCGACCGATGAAGGAGGTTCTTTTTACGATAGAGGCTTTCAATACACCTCCGCTATTTATTATCACAATGAAAATCAAAAGGAAATAGCCGAAAAATCAAAAGTAGAATTGGAGAACTCAGGATTGTTTGATAAAAAGATTGTTACAAAAATAGAAAAGTATACAAATTTTTATCCGGCTGAAGATTATCATCAAGACTATTACTTAACAAACTCAAAAAGTTATAAAAAATACAGAACCGGTTCCGGTCGTGACCGCTTTATAGAAGAAGTTTGGAACAGAAAAAATGAAATGGCTAAAGAAGTAAAAAAAGAAGAATTGAAAAAGAAACTTACAGAGTTACAATACCGCGTTACACAAGAAAACGGAACGGAAAGACCTTTCAACAATGAATATTGGAACAATAAAGAAAAAGGCATTTATGTTGATGTTGTTTCGGGAGAACCGTTGTTTTCTTCCAAAGATAAATTCAAGTCGGGAACCGGCTGGCCCAGTTTTACCAAACCGATTAATCCGCAAAATGTAAAAAAGCTTGCCGATAACTCGGGTTTCATGGAAAGAATTGAGGTGCGCAGTAAATTAGGAAATTCACATCTCGGTCATGTTTTTAACGATGGTCTGGCTCCGACAAAATTAAGATATTGTGTAAACTCAGCTTCATTAAAATTTATTCCTAAAAGCAAAATGGAAGAAGAAGGTTACAAAAATTATTTGTGGTTGGTCGAGTAAGGAAAACCAAGGATTAAACAAGGCTCACATCAAATGCTGTTGAGCCTGTTAAATCCTCATTAATATTAAATTCCCTTATAATTTCTCTGATTGTTCTAATTTCAGTTTCAGCCATATAAAGGCGATGTTTTAACATAAGCAAGCCGGTAAATGCAACAGAACTTTCTCTTTCTAAGTTTAAAATCTGATTTTTAATCTCAAAAGTAGAGCTTTCTAAATTTTCTAATTTTATTTTTAATTTTTGAAGAACTTCATCCCTGCTTAAATGATGAAGCAATAGAATTGCAATATCAAATTTTGCTCCGTCCGGATCTGTTTTTTCTAAGTAAGAAGATATTGTATTGTGAAGTTCAAATTCACCTTCGGCAGTAATTTTATAAATGGTTTTCTCAGGAAATCTGCCTTCTTTTTGAGATTCACCTACAATTAAACTATTTTTTCTTAATGCATTTATAGTTGCATACACAGTAGAGTCTGCAACATTAAACCATTTTCTTAGTTTTAAGTTTTTAAGCATCTTTGTAATTTCATAAGGGTTTCTTTCCTTTTCGTAAAGTATGCCTAAAATTAACGTGGAAATCTTTGATAACATTTTGTAATTCCTAATCCTATTTAAAAATTAAGAAATTATTGAAATAATCAGTAGTCTTTTTTAATAATACTATAATTTAATAGACCTTTCTTAAAACTCTAAAAAGATAGGCAAAATAAAAGTATCGTCATAAAAATTAAG
>JAJRZB010000495.1 GCA_024275455.1 Bacteroidota bacterium
AAGCTCTACAGCTTTAGAATAATTTTTTGCTTCAATCTCTTTTGAAGCCATATAAGTTAAAAGTGGAGATTCTTTGTTAAATTCATAAACTAAAGCAAACTTATCCATTAGTTAATTTTCTCCATGTTTTATTAATTACCTTTTTCCAAAGGGTGTTTTATTGATAATCCGGCTACTGAAGAAAAACCTAAGAAAAACATTAATTGAAAAGGAAGCGCTGCTATTTCCATAAAATAGATTGATGCAAAAACTCCTATTAAACAATAAACTGCTAAAATAACTTCAACAAAAATAGTCGAATCAATTTTATTAGAAGCCAAATAAGAGGAATTAGTAACTATATGATCCGATTTATTTACAATTTTAAATTGCGGTGTTCTAACAAAATCACTTTTTCTTGCCAATAAACCTTCAAAAACAGCTCTGGAATTATTTACGGCAAAACCCATACTGCCTGCCATAAATATTGGGAAAAGTGCAATCTTTTTTCTCCAATCCGTATGCACATCTTTTTGAGCATAAAGATAAAATAAAAAAGAACTGATGAATGCTAAAACAAATATTGACATTAAATTAAAGAATATCCCGTAGGGTCCGCTGTTTTTAATAAATACTAAAGGAACATTTAATATTCCGGCAACAAGAATAAAAGGGAAAACAATATTGTTTGTTAAATGAAATGTAGATTGTAATTTAATACGCAGCGGAATTTTCGATTTCCAAACTGCAGGCAGTAATTTTTTAGCTGTTTCAATAGCCCCTTTTGTCCATCTAAATTGCTGAGCTTTTAAAGCATTCATTTCTGCGGGTAATTCAGCGGGAGTTGTAAAATCTCTTAAGTAAATAAACTTCCAGCCCTTAAGTTGTGCTCTATAACTTAAATCCAGGTCTTCCGTAATTGTATCATCATGCCAGTTTCCCGCGTCTTCTATACACTCTTTTCTCCAAACTCCGCCGGTTCCGTTAAAGTTGATAAAAAATCCGGCTCTGTTTCTTATTGGCTGTTCCATTACAAAGTGACCATTTAGAGCTAAAGCTTGAATACGTGTTAGTATTGAGTAATCTTCGTTCAAATGTTCCCAACGTGTTTGAACCATGCCTATTTTCGGATTTGTAAAATATTTTAAAGTTTTCTTAAGAAAATCTTTTTTTGGTACAAAATCCGCATCAAAAATAGCAATTAGTTCTCCCTTTGCTAATCTTAATCCTTCTTTTAATGCACCTGCTTTAAATCCTTTTCTATCTTTTCTTCTGATGTGTGAAATATCAAAACCTTCAGACAATTTTTCTTTTACTAATTTATCAACAATAGCAACAGTATCATCGTTGGAATCATCAAGTACTTGGATTTCTAATAAGTGTTTCGGGTATTCAATTTTACAAACCGAATCTATTAATCTTTCTACAACATATTCTTCATTGTAAAGAGGTAATTGAATTGTAACTTTTTTATCAAAAGTCATATTTTCATTCGAACTGGGAATATTTTTAATGTACTTACGGTGATAAAATAACATTATAACGCCATGACTGGCAAATATCAGCAAAACCGTCATAGTTAAAATATAAGTTACAAGTACAATTTCATCTATTATCATAAAATCCTTTTAGTCTATAAAATCTAAAAAAGGTAATTATAAATATAATTATATTACGCGGATGTTACAATGTTTACCAATCCGATACGACTGCGAGCATAATGTCTTCAGTGATTTTATCGATTGCAGCTTGAATAGCTTCTCTTCTATTTGCTTCAACATCACCTTTATTTTCATAGTCTCCGTAGTTAGAAAAACTTTTATCGAAAATTGTTTTTTTAAGAACAAAATCTTTGTAAACAACTTTAGCATTAATTGTTACTCGCCTTGTTGAAACTTGCTCACCACCTTGAATAACAACTGGGGCATCTGATAAAGAATTAATTGTACAGTCCAAAAGTGCATCTGCATTTTTATTTTCCGCAATAGCAAGAGAGTTATCGCTAATGAACCATTCGATTAAAGTATTGGTAAAATCATCCGCCATTGTTGCTTCGCCGGACCCGCTTCTATCGGTACAAAACGGAATGTAAATTGTTTTTAAATGGCTTGGTACGGAAGAACCCGTAAAAGAATATGAGCAAGCCGATAAAACTAAAAACGGAAGAATGATTAATACAAACCGGGAACGGTTTCTTTTTAATCTGTTTAATATTACCGGGGAATAAAAATCAAATAACAAATTATAAATTCCAAATAAATTCCAATTATTAAAATTCCAAATGAAAAACTTATTTTGTTTTAGATTTCTTTCTTTATGATTTGTGATTTTAATTATTTGTAATTTACTTGTAATTAGCATTTCGTTTTTTGCATTTTGTAATTTATTTGCTATTTG
>JAJRZB010000067.1 GCA_024275455.1 Bacteroidota bacterium
CAGAAAACCGAAACATGACTTCATCCATTCATTTTATAAGTGCTATCTCCTTCCAAGTTGATCCCGAAAATGAATCTCAATTAAGATGTTACATGGAAGGTAAAAACCAAATGTGTAAATACACAAACCCATGCGTATGGAAATTTGGTAATGCTAACAATGTTAACTGTGAAGATATTAATCCGAAATTCATGTATTCCGGAGACCCTGTTACTAAAAATGGATGGGTTAATACATATCCAACCGATCAAAGACAAGTGTTCAGTACTGGTCCATTTGTACTTGAAAAGGACGTACCAATAGAAATAATTGTTGCTTATATTATTGGCAGAGGAACTGATGCCCTCAATTCAATAACTGTTGCAAAAGATATTGCTAAAGATGTAATTGGTTTTTACAACACAAACTTTAGTTATATACCTGTTGGAATTAAAGATACAAAAACTAAAACAATCCCAACAAAATTTGTTTTGGAACAAAACTACCCGAACCCGTTTAATCCAACTACAACAATAAAATATTCAATTCCAAACGTAGTGGATGCAAATTTTGCATCCACTACAAAATTGGTAATTTACGATGTTCTCGGCAGAGAAGTAACAACCTTAGTTAACAAAAACCAAAAATCTTGTAATTACCAGATAACTTTTGATGCCACTTCCCTTTCCAGTGGAGTTTATTATTATCAACTCAAATCCGGTTCTTTTATTCAAACTAAGAAAATGATATATTTAAAGTAATTATAGCTCAACAAGGAAATATCTATGAAATTCATTTTACTATTTGTAAGTATATTTTTCTCTGTAAACTTTATTTACTCTCAACCTACTATAACTGATTCTACAGACTTTTCTAAAGATGTTTGGAAAAACCTTGGTCCTGGTTACAATTTTTTTACAGACTTTATTATTTTAGATGATAATGCAAATTCTATTATTGTCTCTTCTAATAACCACGGAATTATTAAAACATATAATGGAGGATTAAACTGGTCTAAATTCAATAACGGATTAAACAACCTACAAGTACAACTTATTTCAGTTAGTCCCGGGGATACTAACAAAATACTTGCAGCAACATTCCCCGGTGGTTTGTATTTCTCAGAAAATAGTGGGAATAGCTGGGAAGAACTTAACATTTTTAATTCAATCCTTATAATGTCTATTACTTTTGATAAAAATTTTTCTGATACAATCTATGTAGGAACTGACAGTTTAGGATTGTTTAGAAGTGTTGATGGCGGGAAAAATTGGAACAAAATTCTTATTCCCTCTTTGTCAGGTGTTAACTCCGTAGTAATTAATCCATTGGATAGTAAAATTATTTATATCTCAACACATTATAGATATTCATCTCAAAAGAGACAAATTTTTAAAAGTACAGATTTTGGTTCTGCATGGACTGAAATATATTCAAGTAATCTGGATATAAAATCTATTTATATAAACCACAATAACCCAAATATTATCTTCTGCAATGTTGAAAGCAATAGAGGAGATAAACTGTTAAAATCTACAAACGAAGGAATGAGTTGGGAAACTATTTTTGATGACGGTTTTTTTATTACGGATCTAATTTTTCATCCAAAAAACGAAGAGGAAATTTTTATTTTAAAAAATAAAGATTTCAGAGGTACATATTTTTCTGAATTTATTAAAAGTAAAGATGGAGGTTACTCATGGAGTACCTTTACTCGTTTTTCTCTTCCCGGTGCAGTAAAAATAGATTTTTCAACCAATAGTGTTTCAACATTATTCGCATTGGATCATAATAACGGGCTGCACAAAATATCTAACAATCAACTTCCTAAAATAGATTATGAACAACTAAATTATTATCCGCTTAAAATTGGTAATAAATGGAGATACATGAGTAGGAATTGTACTGTCGGTTGCGACACTGTTTATTTTACCAAAAGTTTAGTAAGTAAAGAAGTGAAGCCAAACGGTAAAGAATACTACAAACTTTATACTTCGAGGAATAACGAATCCTTTATAAGAATTGACACAACGTATATGTTAGTAATGGTATACAATACATCCGAACCGGATTCAGAATTTATTTTATACGATTTATATACGCCACATGAAAAACCATATGCGGTTTTCGATAACACAAAAGAATTCAATTTCGATTTTGTTAGAACTGGTTATATGCAAGTTGGGGCTTTAGCTGATTCTTCTTTTTACAAAGAATATTCACATGACGGACTTATTGGTTACACAAAGATTCTTTCAAAAGACTTCGGTCCATCCTATTTGTTAACCGGTGAAGGTAATTTATATGAAGAAACTCTTATAGGAGCAAAAATCAATGGTGTTGAATATGGTTTATTAACAGATATAAATAGTACCGAAACAATCCCAGCAAAATTTGTTTTGGAACAAAACTACCCGAACCCGTTTAACCCAACTACAACAATAAAATATTCAATACCCAAAATAACAAACCTCTCAATCCCCTCTCGAGAGGGGAAGGAGCGAAGCGACAGGGGTGTGTCAGTAAAACTTAAAGTTTATGATGTTCTCTGTAGAGAAGTTGCAACTTTAGTGAATAAACGACAAAAACCGGGAAAGTACAAAACTGTCTTCAATGCGTCAAATCTTTCTTCCGGAATATATTATTATTTACTTAACATTAATGGAAATGTGTTAAGTAAAAAAATGATACTCCTCAAATAATCTTCTGTTTTATTAAAAATATAACATTTTCGTGATGTTTTTGTGATACTTTTTTAGCATTTTTGCATTAAATATGATAATGTGTCTTAATTTATTTTTAATAAACCGGATATTTTATGAAACAAACTTTGTTTAAAGTCATACTATTGCTTGTAATTATTCAAGCGAATCTTTTTAGTCAAAACAATACAGATTTTATTGCTGAAACTATCGATAATAACGAAATTCAATTTTCCGATATTTACAAAAAAGGTCCTACACTTATAAATTTTTGGGCACTTTGGTGCAAACCATGCCGATCGGAAATGAAGCATCTTGAAAAATTATATCAAAAATACAAAGATCAAAACTTTACAATTATCGGTATAAATCAAGATACACCGAGAAGTTTGGCTAAGGTTAAATCTTATATTTCAACACATAATATTACCTATCCGGTTTTAACAGATCCTAACAAAGAATTGTTCGAACAATTTAATGGTCAAACCATTCCCCTATCAATTTTATATGATAAAGCAGGGAATGTACAATATACTCACATAGGCTATTTACCCGGAGATGAAAATAAATTGGAAGATAAAATTAAAGAATTATTAGGATCTGAAAAATAATGCGAATATTAACTCTGGTTGTTTTTTTTATTATTGCTCAATTTAATTTGATTGCTCAAGTTAGACCTTCGATTTCTAATTTGTTAAGATACGGCAACGGAGAAAGAAGCTTAGGAAGTACAATTAATAGCTTTAGTTACTTCGAGAATCTTACCGATGCCAGATTTAGTTTCCCGGAAAATGTAACCGTTGGATTTAGATTATTATTTGATACTCCCCCCGAAGTTGGAATTCCTTTTGAGGGAATTTCCAGAAGATATATTGAATACAAAAAAGATAATTTAAAATTACGAATCGGCAATTCATCCGAGATTTACGGCAGAGGGTTGGTGCTTAATTTATTTGAAAACAGAGGTTTGGCTTATGACACTTGGGTTGACGGCATAAAAGCAAGTTATAAATATAAAAACTTAAAGACATCAATAATAGCCGGTACAATTAACTATAAAGATTCGGTAAATATTTACAGACTCGAAAAATATAGGATTAAGGGTGGTAATATTGAATATAAGCTAATTCCCAATCTAAAATTAGGATTTTC
>JAJRZB010000496.1 GCA_024275455.1 Bacteroidota bacterium
CCTTAAATTATATTATTAGAATTCTATTGAATTGAAATATAAGATATTATTTGAAATTATTATTGATTTTGATGATAAACTTTGAGGTTTTACATAATAGATTTTGGATAAAAATGGGGTTCCAGTATTTTTTCATCATTAACGGAATTAGAACAATTAGAACATTTTTCCACATAAAAAATTACTGGTTCTTCACCTGAAAATTTTGGAATAAAATTAATTACTGACTGGCAATTTTCACACTGAACTAAATGTGAATGAAGAAGTTCAAGCTCACACTTAGGGCATAGTAAATCGGAGTCTTTAGTTAACTCCTTATAACTAAAAGAAAAAATAGCTCCGCATTTAATATTGCTACATCGTGTAAAATAAAGATTCTTGATATTTACTTCCTTTTAATTGACAAACAAAAATATAATTCAAAATTCTATTATTCTATGCAAAAATTTATCCCAAAAAGCTTTTGTTTTATTATCTTTCGTTTAATGATGAAATTTTAATTATTCTATTGAGGTTAATTTATGGTTAACATTCCCGGATTTAAGGCTTACGATATTAGAGGAAAAGTTCCAAGCGAGTTAAATAAAGATATTGCTTATAAAGTTGGAAGAGCATTTGCCAAACAACAAAATGCCAAAAAAGTATTAATTGGGAGAGATGTACGTGAATCTTCCCCTGAACTTTCCGAAGCATTGGCAAATGGTTTAACAGATGCCGGTTGTGATGTAATTGATTTGGGTTTATGCGGAACAGAAATGATTTATTTCGGAACCCCTCATCTTGATGCTGATGGCGGTGTAATGATAACTGCCAGCCATAATCCACCGGAATATAACGGACTTAAATTTGTAAAACGAGGTTCCAAACCAATGGGTTACGATTCCGGATTAAGTGAAATTGAACAAATGATATTGAATGATAATTTGGGCGAAATAAATTCAGAAAAAGGTAAGGTAACCATTCTGGATATTATGGATGACTTTATAACCAGTTTGCAGAACTTTTATTCCGCAGAAAAAATCAATAATTACAAAGTAGTTGTTAATGCCGGTAACGGTTGTGTTGGACCAGCTTTAGATGCCCTCGAAAAATATCTGCCCATAACAATGATTAAAGTTCATCACAAACCGGATTCAACTTTCCCAAATGGAGTTCCAAATCCACTACTGCCGGAAAACAGACAATCAACAATTGATGCTATGAAATCAAATGATGCTGATCTCGGTGTTGCCTGGGATGGTGATTACGACCGTTGTTTTTTCTTCGATGAAAAAGGAAATTTTATTGAGGGATATTATATTGTCGGGTTATTGGCAAAATCATTACTAAAAAAATATCCGGGAGAAAAAATAGTTCACGATCCAAGACTTATTTGGAATACAATTAAAGAAGTAAAAAATGCAAATGGTATTGCAGTGGAATCAAAAAGTGGTCATGCATTTATTAAACAAAAAATGAGAGAAGTAAACGCAATTTACGGCGGTGAAATGTCTGCCCATCACTATTTCAGAGATAATTATTACTCAGATAGCGGCTTAATACCATTTTTACTTATTTTGGAACTATTGAGTGTTGAAAATAAAACTCTATCTCAACTAGTCGGGGAAATGATTGAAAGTTTTCCATGTTCAGGAGAAATTAATTCCCGAATTGAAAATCCAAAAGAAAAATTATTTCAACTCAAAGAAAAATATTCGGATGGAATAATTGATGAAGTGGACGGAATAAGTGTAATGTACGATAATTGGAGATTTAATGTAAGAATGAGCAATACAGAACCATTGCTAAGACTAAACGTTGAAGCAAAAGGAGATAAAAATTTGATGGAAGAAAAGACCAAAGAAATATTAAATTTTATACGAAA
>JAJRZB010000497.1 GCA_024275455.1 Bacteroidota bacterium
AGTGTTGATGAAAGAGTTTTCTGCAGCCAAATATTACCTCCGTCTTTAGAAGAGTAAAAATAATTTATATTTGCACCGGCAGCTATTTGATTTGGATTAGACGGATTTATAGCAATTGAAACTTCCTCAGGGTCAGTACTGCTAAATTTACTTATTCTTACATTTTGATATTGTGCAATTATTTGAATAGAGAAGAATATTATAATAACTAGAGATTTTAATATAATATTTCCATATAAATATTTTAGGGGCATTTTATTTTCCAATAAAATTAATATTGATAGGAATATACTCTGCAGAGTATTCAAAATAAATGTAAAAACGTAGTATTAAAAAGAAAGAATATTAATTTGGTCCAATTAAATCAATCATTTCTTTAACAGCTTGTTCCAAACCGACAAAAACTGACCTGGCAATTACAGCTTGCCCGATACTAACCTCATCAATATCTTTAATAACTCTGAACTCTTTAATATTTATATAATCCAACCCATGCCCTGCATTTACACCAAGTCCTATTTTTTTTGCATGTTTTGCGGCTTGTCTTATTCTTTCCAATTCATCAAAGGCGTCTTCCTCAGTTTTAGCATTGGCATAAACTCCGGTGTGGATTTCAATTATATCGGAATTTATTTCAGCGGCAGTATCTATTTGGTTAATATCCGGTTCAACAAATAATGAAACCGGAATATCCGCATCGTGTAATTGATCAATTGTATCTTTAATTTGTTCAATGTTATCAATTACGTTCAATCCGCCTTCAGTGGTTAACTCTTCTCTTTTTTCCGGTACCAAAGTAACCAAATCGGGCTGAACATCGCAGGCAATATTAATAATTTCTTGAACAGCAGCCATTTCCAAATCCAATTTGGTTTTTAACTGCTCACGTAAAAGTCTTAAATCACGTTCATTTATATGTCTTCTGTCTTCACGTAAGTGAACAACAATGCCATCAACTCCGTAAAGCTCTGCCAACAATGCAAAAGTAACGGGATCCGGATTTTCCTCTGCTCTTGCATTTCTTAAAACTGCAACATGATCTACATTTAAAGTAAATTTCATTTATTTATTTCCTCTATTAAATTTTTTATAAAAGCAAATTTAGGACTTTTTTACAAAAATAATTTAATGTTTCTGTAGCCGCAAGCTTTAGCTTGCGGAAAATCTAAGAAATAAAGATAATATATCTCAACCTAAAGGTTGAGGTTACATATCTCATAGACATTTATCCTCTAAAGAAAGACAAAACATCCAAAGTAACCAAAATAATTACGTGTATAAAAAATCCGTATAAAATTGAGCGAGTTCGCAACGCTAAGTATCCTAAAAATATTGCTCCGAATATTGAAGCAAACGTTTCTACAAACGGCTTACCGTTGTGTAAAATAACAAACGGAATCATTTGAATGAAAATTGAATACATTCCAAATTTTTCCTCTAAGCCAAATAACATGAAACCCCGAAAGAAAAATTCCCAGGCAAATAAAAAAAGTAAAAGAAGTATTTCGTAAAATAAAAATATAGAAATATCTTCTGTTGCCCCTTGATACAGCGGAAAGTATTCTGTAAAATTTACTGAATTTGAGATTAATAATATAATTGGAATAAAAAATATAATACTTAAGATTGCAGAAATTATCCCAAACCTTCTATCACCAATTCTCAGTCCATAATTAATTATTTTTTCTCTGAATAAAAACTTTACAATCAAAAACGGAAATATGAACAAAACAATAAAATCTGCAATTAACCAATAACCGTATTCAATAAAATCCACAAAAATATTTTCATCAAAATATTGATAGTAAAAATTTATTCTAAAAAATTTTGGAGATGTAAAATAAAAAGATATCGTTTGAAGTATTGCTACGGAAAGAAAAATATAAACAACTTTTTGATCTAACTTTTTTATTTCCGCTGAGATCTGATTTAGTTCTGTTTTTAACGTTTTCCACATAATCTAAAAATAGTGAAAATGCTATTCACTTGTTATTTCTAATCCCCAATTTTCTCTCAATAAAAATTTCGCCTTATTTAAATCAATCGGAAGGTCTGCTTTCCCGATTTCTGTAAAAAAATATTAAACCTATTTCAAATTAATGCTGTCTAACTCACGATATTAGTACGTCCTTTAAGTCGAATACTTCGACCATTAGGTCGATTGAAAAGGTTTTAAATAAGTTTTCAACCAAATTTAATAGACAATTTAATGGCATAATTATGGTGTTATGCTGTAATTAAACTTTTTTAAATTCATTCTACATTTAATTACACATATTCTAAATACAATTTAGTTAAGGATAATTTTATGATTTTAACTTCGGGCAACAACATCTCCTTTTTATTACGAGTCTTTAGATATTTCTTTTTTTCAATTCTGTTGATCAATACAACTTTTAGTGCGAACAAAAAAGATATTAGCGGTAAAATTTTAGATGCCGAAACCGGTGAGCCTCTTGTGTTTGCAAACATCATTATAATAGATACTCATTTGGGTGCCTCAACAAATAAAGATGGATTTTTCGTAATAGTTGATGCTCCTACTAAAATATGTACGTTGTTAGTTTCGTATATGGGCTATGAATCAAAAGAAATTATTTACGACAATACTAAAGGAGGCAACAAAAAATTAGAAATTAAGTTAAAGTCGATTTCAATTGTTACTGATGATGTAATAGTAACTGCCGAAAAATATAAAATATGGAAAACTACTGACGGAGTTAGC
>JAJRZB010000068.1 GCA_024275455.1 Bacteroidota bacterium
GAAAATAAACCGAGATATTTAATGGGAGTTGGAAGACCGGAAAATATCCTAGAAGCAATTGAACGAGGTGTTGATATGTTCGATTGTGTTATGCCAACAAGAAATGCGCGCAACGCATATCTTTTTACCAGTAATGGAATTGTTAGTATAAGGAATGCAAGCTATAAAAGTGATTTTACTCCGCTTGATGAAAATTGTAATTGTTATACTTGTAAGAATTTTTCTAAAGCCTATTTAAGACATTTATTTGTTTCACGAGAATTATTAGCTTATGAACTTGCATCAATCCACAATTTAACTTTCTATTTAGACCTCACAAATACTGCGAGAGAAAAAATTATTGATGGAAGTTTTATTGAGTGGAAAGAAAAAATTATTAGTAAATTATCAGTCAGAAAAAATTCAAACATGGAGGAATAAATGAATTTATTATTTGCAATGGCACCACAAGGTGGTGGTGAGGGAAGTATGGTCAGTACACTAATTATGTTTGGTGCTATATTTGCCATATTTTATTTTATGATTATCAGACCGCAGCAAAAAAAAGCCAAAGAAAGGGAAGCATTATTGGCAAGTGTAAAAAAAGGCGATAAAATTATTACTGCAAGCGGCATACACGGAACCGTAGCCGGATTAGATGATGTAACAGTTTTAGTTGATGTTGGTAATAATACCAAAATCAAAATGGAAAGAACTGCCATCGGGCAAGTTGTTTCTAACAAAGATAAATAAACATACTAAATTGGAAATATTTAAGAAACCCAACTTTTACCAAAAGTTGGGTTTCTTTTTAACATGAAAAGTCTTTCAATAAAAAATAATTTTCTCGGACTCGAAAAAAAATATTCTTCCTACAAAAATTCAGAAATTGTAATTCTTCAAGCTCCTTTAGAAAAAACAGTTAGTTACGGTAAAGGCACAAAAAACGGACCTAAGGAAATTCTTAAGGCATCTCATTATGTAGAATTTTTTGATGAAGAATTAAATAGAGAACTTTGTTTTGAAAAAGGGATTTGTACACTGCCGGAAATTGAGCTTCAAAAGTTATCTGTAAAGAAAGCAATTGACAAAATTTATAAAGAAGTAAAAAAACAAATTGAAGCACAAAAATTTGTTGTAACACTTGGAGGGGAACATTCACTTTCCTCCGCACCAATTAAGGCTCACTTCGAAAAATATCCGAATCTTTCTATACTTCAATTTGATGCTCATTCGGATTTAAGAGATTCTTACGAAGGGAGTAAGTTTTCACATGCTTCGGTTATGGCAAGAGTAGCTGAATTTACAAAGAATATTGTGCAAGTTGGTATTAGAGCACAATGTAAAGAAGAGTACGATTTTATTAAGCAAAGTAATATTAAAACATTTTTTACCAGAGAGATAAGACAAAACAAATATGGAAGAAATTGGCAGCGTAAAGTTGTGGATTCTCTTAACAAAAATGTATACATTACTTTTGATGTTGATGGTTTTGATCCTTCCGTTATTTCTGCTACCGGGACCCCTGAACCTGGCGGTCTCTTCTGGGATGAAACGATGAATTTATTAAAACAAATTGGAGAACAAAGAAATATTGTAGGGTTTGATGTGGTTGAACTCGCTCCAAATAAAAACAATGTGTCAAGTAATTTTAATACTGCAAAACTTGTTTATAAGCTATTGAACTATTCATTTATAAAATGATTGTTTCGATATTTTTATTTTTTTTAACCTTCATGGTTTTAAAACCTCGAAGGTTTTTTTATTGAGTTTCACTTAGTAAAATTGTTTTATATAGTTAAATTAGATTTACAAATGGAAAAATGGAAATTGAAAATGATAGTATTCCGGAAAGTTAAACTTAGTACCACGACTTTTTTTATTCATTTGAAATTCATCAAATAGTTTTATATATAGATAAGTAATAATTTTTGGGAGAAGAAAGTTGAAAAAAATACTATTATTAATTGTCAGCACGTTTTTCCTAATCAACCAAAGTTTTGCACAAGGGAAAGTATATGTAGCAGAAATTGAAGGTATGATTGATCTCGGACTTGCTCCCTATATACAACGTGTGGTTGATGAAGCCGTAGAAAATTCTGCGTCTGTAGTTATTTTTAAGATTAACACTTTTGGCGGAAGGGTGGATGCTGCAACACAAATAAAGGATGCAATTATTAATTGTCCGGTTCAGACAATAGCATTTATTGATAAAAGAGCAATTTCTGCCGGTGCTTTAATTTCTCTTTCTTGCGATAAAATTGTTATGGTTCCAGGTTCATCTATTGTAGCTACAACAGTTGTAGATCAAAGTATGACTAAACAATCCGAAAAAGCTCAATCGTACATGCGTGCGGAAATGCGTGCAACTGCAGAAAGAACGGGACGTAGAACTGACATCGCTGAAGGGATGGTTGATGAAACGGTTGTTGTGGAGGGACTTGTAGACAGCACAAAATTAATTACACTAACAGCAAATGAGGCAAAAAGTTATGGTATTGCCGATTCGGTTATTGGGGATTTTTCTACCATGTTAGAAGCATTTGATTTACAAAACAGCAAAATTGTAAACCTCAGCAGTAATTTGGCAGAAGACTTTATTCGATTTTTAAACAACCCGGTAATTACCTCCATTTTAATGATGGTTATACTTGTAGGTTTTTTTACGGAAATAAAAACTCCCGGTTGGGGTTTACCCGGAACAGCCGCTGTAATTGCTTTAGCTTTATTTTTTGGAGCTGGGTATATTCTTGAGCTGGCATCCGGCATTGAAATAATAATTTTTATTTTAGGATTAGTACTATTAATAGTAGAAATATTTGTTATACCCGGGTTTGGAATTTTTGGAGCAATAGGTATTGTTATGATGGTTGCCGGTTTATTTTTAGGACTTATTTCAGACTTCCCGTTAGTTGATTGGGATATGCTTTCAACGGCAATTATTCAGCTTGCAGGAGCATTTATTCTTTCCATGTTTGTCATTTTTGTTTTATTAAAATTACTACCTAAATCAGAAGCATTTAATAAACTTGTTCTTAGGAAAAACATTGATGAACAATCGGGCTATACTTCAGATACAAAATTAAAAGATTTACTTGGTAAACAAGGCAAGGCACTTACCGATTTAAGACCAAGTGGAACTGCCGTTATTGATAAAAAACGGATTGATGTTGTAACTGCCGGAGAATATTTAAATAAAGGGACAAAAGTAATTGTAGTACAAGAAGAAGGCTCTAAAATTGTGGTTGAAAAAATAAGGTAACACAGATTGCTAGCAATCTGTGTTACAACTAAAATAAAAACCCAACTTTTTTACAAAGTTGGGTTTTGTTTTTATAACAATTCTACAATATTAGTGTTAGTTGAATAATCCTTTTTTGTAGACTGCATTTTTTGATTGTTAGCATCATAACCCTCTGCTAACATTGCCATTTCTAAGTTTATAACCGATTCAGATTTTTTTACTAATCCAAGAGTTTGATTGAAGATAACAGAACCGCTCCCCGTTAGTTTTGGCTCTGAAAAATTGTATCTAACTCCTTTCTCAGTAACTTGATTTTGACCTGTCCAACTGATTGAAAGACTGGATGCAATATTAATAAGAGTATCAGAATTAGTAATATTTATATCAGATATTTTAAACAAAGCAGTATTCTCTACCTTAAAAACCGCAAGTGGTGTTGAATATTTTAATTGCCAAGTCGAATCTTTTCCAACAGTTTCTTCTGAAACAACTTTGAATACTTGCTGAGTAAGTGGCATTAAAGTTCCATTAGCGATATTAAGTTTCATTTGTTCTTTCGTTTTTGGAGAAAGTGTATCGGGTATTTGTTGAATTTCTAAAATGTTCCGCATTATTTTTTTTATTCCGTCAACCTTTATAACCTGACCAATTGGATTAACATGTATTATAAAAGGGACTTTCTTTACTGCTTCGTAATCCATATACTGTGCACGTTCTCGTGTACTATAAATAAATTTAGAATCGTATTTTACTGTTTGACCGTTAAAATTAGTTTCAGCAGTAATTTTATTCATTCTAACTTCAAGTTTAGCTCCTCCATCCTCCGAAACTTCTTTAACCCTAAAATCCATTTTATACGTAGCTGTTTGGGTTATGTCATTTTTTATTGTTGTGTCGGCAATAATTTCTTCAATATTATGAGATATGGTTTTTAGACGATATGAAAATTTATCTCCTTTTTTAAATTTGTATTTTAACTTAAATAATGGACCGGTTTCTTTCTTTGTAGTTAATACATTGGATGTTTCTTCCTTTTTCGTTTCAGATTTATTTTCATCCTTCTTTCCACAACTGACTACAATTAAAATGGACAGTAAAGTTGTTACTAAAAATTTTAAGTTCATTTTAGTTCCTAATTTGATTTATTTCAAAGTGCGGTTTGATTTTAAAATAATTTTGTCTTTGCAAATCTAACGTTTTGTGTTAGATGCGGTAATCTGTCCAAGTTTATTGAACACTTTAATAGATTGCTTCGTCATAAGAAACACTTCTCGCAATGACATTTATTATTTAATAAAGCAAAAATTGTTTTCTCAAGATTTTAAATTTACTTAAATCATTTTCAAAACTTTTTAAAATTTTATCTGGGGGATAATTATTATTTATCATATCTTTAAATGAAGAATTACCCCATAGTCTATCAATACGATTTTCTCTAAATGAAAAATTTTCAGGATACAATTTATGAATGACAAATATAAGTTTTACAGCAAAATCTATAGGGACAAATAAATTTCTATCCTTAAGGTTTATTTTAATTCCGTTGCATAATTCCCCTTCATACTTAGGAGAGGAAGCCATATTTTTAATTTCTTTCGGTGTAAATTTTGTACTAATTAGTTCGCACCCATCTATTCCTAAATTATTTAGTTCATTTATAACATCTTCTGAATTGATAAACGGACTTCCAAACTGAATAAAAGGAGAGTATGTTCCTCTTCCCTCTGAAATATTTGTACCTTCTAATAAACATAGTCCGGGGTACACAATTGCAGTTTCAAGATTAGGGATGTTCGGACTGGTTTTTATCCATTTTAATTCGCAATCATCAAAGAAAAAATTTCTTTGCCAGTTTTTCATTTTTATTATTTTAAGATCGGCAGTTTTTTCAGTATTTAACACTTAGGTTCTATTAAAGAATAATGCCAATTCACCCACAGTCATTCCATGTCTTATAGGTGTTTCTGCAATTCCCACAAAAGATTTGAATTTGGGATCCAATATTGGTCCGTTTACATTAATTCCATTAATTGGGTTTGGTCTATCTAAAATTATTATTGGGATATTGTTTTCAGCAGCTGACTGAATAGCATAAAACATTGTTGAAATAAACGTATAAAACCTTGCCCCAACATCTTGAATATCAAAAATTAGCACATCAATATTTTGTAACATTTCTTTAGTTGGTTTACGAATTTTACCGTAAAGTGAAATTACCGGCAGTCCGGTTTTTACATCGGTTCCGTTTTGAATTGAATGACCATCCGGTGCATTACCGCGTATACCGTGCTCAGGTCCGAATAATGTTACAATTTCAACATCATCTCTTGCAAATAATGTATCAACAAGGTGGGTGCCGTTTTTTAATAAAGCAGTGTGGTTGGTAACAATTCCAAGTCGTTTATTTTTAATCAGACTAAATTTTTCTGATAATAAAATATCCGCACCGGTATAAACTTGGTTTGAATTTTCTGCATTGCCACATCCGACCGAAGTAAGAATGAAGAAAACAGTAATTACAGTTCTAAATAATTTTTTGTTAATATCCATGCTGATAAAGTTAATCCGTCCCAAATAATATTTTGTTTAATTAAATTTTCAAATTCACCAATAGAATACTCAGCTAATTCAAATTCTTCTGTTAAATCACTTGGAAGGGGGGAATCAAACAGTTCAGTTGCAAAAAACACTGAACACATTTCATCTGCCGCTCCTGTGTACGGAGAAAATTCCCCAATATATTTTAAGTTACCGTTTTTGCCGGTTTCTTCCCTTAATTCTTTTGTTGCGTTTTCTATTTTACTTAAACCTGGTTCAATTGCCCCGCAAGGAAACTCCAAGCTTTCTTTTTGGTTTAAGTATCTATACTGATTTACAAGTAGAATTTTTTCTCTTGATACGAAAGGAACCACCATAGTTGAACCGAGGGTGTGAACGTAATGGTATTTGCCTTTAGTTCCACCCTCAATTTCAAACTCATCTAAATTATAACTCCAGTGGTCATTTTTGTAAATGGTTTTCTGACCAAGTTTTTTCCATTTTTTTAAGCTCATTAAAAACCGTTATTTTCAAGTAGTTCTTTTCTGGAAAAGAAGTGAGAAATTTCAATCGCAGCGTTTTCATCCGAGTCGGAGCCGTGAACTATATTTCTCTCGATACTTTCTGCGTACAATTTTCTAATTGTTCCTTCTTCGGCATTTTCGGGATTTGTTGCACCTATTAGTTTTCTAAAATCGGCAACTGCATTTTCTTTTTCTAAAGCTATTGGTACACAAGGCCCTGAAGTCATATAAGCCATAAGATCATTAAAGAAAGGTCTTTCTTTATGTACTTCATAAAATCCACCGGCTGAATCGTTTGTTAATTTAGTCATTTTCATAGCGAGGATTTTAAATCCTGCTTCATTTATTTTTTGAACAACTTGTCCAATTAGATTTTTTTCAACACAATCGGGTTTAAGTATTGCTAAGGTTCTGTTACTCAAGATTATTTCTCCTATAAATAATTTTTAAGATTTATTTTGTTTTAGTATTTACAAAAATGTCATTTCGAACATATTTTTTGTGAGGAATCTTCTTACTTAACTTAGCTGAGGATTTCTCAATCGCTTAAAAGACAAGCTCATTTCGAAATGACAAAATTTTAATTTTTACTCTATAACTATTATTAATTGCTCAGTAGTCTATTTTTTCTTTTTGCTTTTTTGTGCAGCTAAAGCTTTCTGCATTGTAATACCTAAATCTGCCGGGCTTTCAACAACATGGATTCCGGCTTTTTTCATTGCTTTCATTTTTTCTGCTGCCGTACCTTTACCGCCAGATATTATTGCTCCGGCATGTCCCATTCTTCTTCCGGGGGGAGCAGTTCTGCCGGCAATAAAACCAACTACAGGTTTTTTTACATTCTTTTTAATATAGGCAGCGGCTTCCTCTTCAGCTGTTCCGCCTATTTCACCTATCATTACAATTCCCTCGGTATTTGGGTCTTCGTTAAATAATTTTATAATATCGATAAATTGAGAACCGATAACCGGGTCACCGCCAATACCAACACAAGTTGATTGACCAATTTTAAGATCGGTTAGCTGTTTAACAGCTTCGTAAGTTAAAGTACCACTTCTTGAAACAACACCTACTTTTCCTTTTCTATGAATGAAGCCGGGCATAATTCCTATTTTGGCTTTACCGGGAGAAATTACTCCCGGACAGTTTGGTCCTACCAATCTTACATCTAAATCTTTTATCGCATCATAAACTTTTACCATATCTTTTGCGGGAATACCTTCCGTAATACAGACAACTAATTTTACTCCGGCATTTGCAGCTTCCAAAATTGCATCGGCTGCAAAGGGAGGAGGAACGAAAATTGCGGAAGCTTCGGCTTTTGTTTCTTTTACGGCATCGGCTACTGTATTAAAAACCGGAACTCCAAGATGTTTGGTTCCGCCTTTACCCGGAGTAACACCGGCTACTACATTGGTACCATATTCAATCATTTGACTTGCATGGAATGAGCCTTCGCTACCGGTAATTCCCTGCACAACTACTCTTGTTTTTTTCTCAAGTAAAATGCTCATTATAAATTTCCTCGGTTAGATTAATATTTAGAAAACTAATGTTAAAACTTAACAAAATTTTGTGTAAAATAGAGAA
>JAJRZB010000498.1 GCA_024275455.1 Bacteroidota bacterium
ATGTTTTTATTCGCGCATTTGCGGCAACCGAAAAACAAAGAAGCCGCTAATTCACGAATGATTATTATTCGTAGTTTATGCCAAGTTTGTCTTTAGGAGCGTTGA
Source organism: Bacteroidota bacterium (assembly GCA_024275455.1). Lineage (GTDB taxonomy): Bacteria > Bacteroidota > Ignavibacteria > Ignavibacteriales > Melioribacteraceae. The sequence goes on from JAJRZB010000498.1 coordinate 106, forward strand.
TAAAATAAAGTGTATCTCCCCAAGCACGTTTGCTTGCAATTTTGAATTCGTTAAATGTTTCATTATCGCTAAAGAGCATTTCTAATTCATTATTTATCTTACTTCGTTTGGATCTGAAAAGTGTATCCTCAATTCCTTTTACGTGCCAATGTTTTTTATCGTTGGAATCGAAATGCTGATTATAATTATCAGTTAAAAATTCGCTTACTTCTTTTGCAAATTGTTTATCGTTATGTATTTCGGTTATTTTATAACCTGCCTGTTTGCTTATTTTCCGTTCTACAAATTTTAAGTAAAGAGCAACTTCAAGCGGTTCAAGAAAAATAAATTTATCGCCGTATTTAATTTTTCTTTCGGCAATGTAAATAATCAGTTTTTCGTTTTCGGTAAGGAATTTTAATCTCTTTTGTGTTTTATTAACTATTTGCGAATAAGATAAATCGGTTTTAAGCAAGGGTGCATTTAAGCTGCGCAGTTTAACAAAGGGAATTTCGGCAATAACCAAAGCGCGTTCTTCTTTTCGTGTTTTTGGATAGAAATTTTTAAATTCAAATTCTTCTTCGGTAATTACATGGTAAAGTTTATCTTGAGTGCGGGCAAATAAAGAAAGAGCAAGAGCCAAATGTGCCGACATCGATTTTCTTCCTCCGGAAAGTGAAGCGTGGATTGTTGTGTTTTTATCTTTAGCTATTTTTCCAATTAGTTCGGCTGCTTTGTTTGGGAACAGTTTGTTTTCTTTGTCGGTTTTAATATCGTAAAGTTGCTGCGATTCTTCTTCGGCAATTATTAAATTTTTTTTAATGATAAATTTTGGTGTTTTAATTTCCAGTTCTTTACATAGATTTACAATCTCCTTTTTTAGCGGAACTTTTGGTGTTTGAGGGACTTTGTCTTTCCCTTCAATTACGGTTTTACCTCTTGAGGTTGTAATTACAAAAATTTCGTCAATAATAATTTTCTTTTTAACCGAAAGAGCAAAAAGAGTTTCGGTTACAATCTGCGGTGTTAAACCCGATATTGCAAGTAATATGTTTTTCATTTTAGATAGTCCTTTAGTAAAGCCGCGAATGCGCTAATATCATTAGCGAATTAGCGGCTTTTATTTTTTCCATTCATCGCGTTTGGATTCAAGTACAATTCGTTTGTAGTTAAGTTTTAGTTCGCCGAAGTTTACAATTAAGGCTAATTTATTTCCGGATACTTTTAGGTAATTTATTGCTTGTGCAACAAATTCATCGGCAATTGTATTAACAGCTTTTATTTCTAGAATTATTTTATCAGATATAACAAAATCGGCATAAAATTTATGAGGTAAAATTATGTTTTTATAATTTACTTCGTATACTTTTCACGTTCAAACGGAATATTAGCTTTTCTAAATTCGTATTCAAGTGCATCTTTATAAACAATTTCCAAAAAACCGGGACCGAGATTATTATGCACCTCAAAACATTTACCGATTATTAAATAACTTTCTTCTTTGTAGATTAAATCATCCATATACAAACCTCTTGCCGCGAATGCGCTAATACCATTCGTGAATTAGCGGCTTTTATTTTACATATTTTCTAAATCTAACAAAATTGAATTCGGATATTTTTTTATTATCTGTTTCCTTTGTTTTACGTTCAGTTGTTGATGCAACACAAACAATTCCGTTTTTCAATAATTTATTTACCAAATTAAAAGTAAATGTTAGCTCGCCCATAATATGAACGGCATTGTTTTTAGATTTGGCATTGCCTAATTGTAAAATTATTTTGTTAAAATATTCTTTTGATAATTTTTCAATTTCGGTTTCATCCCATTCCGGGTTAATTTGGGGGAACGGCAAATCAACAATATTGCCGTACAGTTTATTGGCTGTTTCAATTTGTTTTTTGATCCAATATTTAAGCGGATGATTTGAGAGATTAATAAGCATTAAAAATTATCGTTTATAGTTATAATTATTTCTTTAATTCTTTCAATTAATTTAGAAGAAGGAATAGGATTTTTCCTCATACCGGCATGGTTTATATCGTTACGCATATCAGTTATTTTGCCCCACAATTCGCCGTATTCTCCTTTTCTTGTTTTATTATTAAAACCGCTTTGACGTAGTTTCATCTGTTGTCCGAGTTCGTGCTCGGCTTCTTTCCTGCAACCTTTTTCCAGAAGACAATATTTATTTGATCGCAGCATTTCAACTAGGTATTTAGAAATAATATATTCTCTTGCAAGGGTAATAGCCTTTTGAAATTTACTTGTTTCGATATACCAATTAAGAATTGTTTTTTGCGCTTCGAATCCTTTTTCCGAGAAGATATCTTTTTCGGCTTCGGATATTGTTTTAAATTGATTGGAAATCAAATTAATTATTGTGCCGAACGGTTTTGCCTGAGGGTTATTTTCCAAATCCTCTTTTACCTGGAAAAGACGTTTATTAAAAGAAAAAACATTTTGAAAAATTTCCTCTAATCTTATTGTTGCAAAAGCGTCTGTTAGTTTTGATAAATCATCTCCCGCTCCGCGCAGTTGTTTTGCCGGCTTAGCGAGTTTGTTTAAGTATGAATTTCTTTGAATTTCCGATAGCAACAATTTGAAGTACCCCATATTACCGTTATGAATAAATTCTCTGGCAGCATTAGACCATTCAACTAAATCCATAAATGTTTTAAGTTCAAATACAGGAGCTGTATTGTTTTCATCACGCGCTTCGTAAGCACCGTAAAGTATATTATTAATTCTTATGTTTTTCAGTGCTTTAAGATATAAAAGAAGAACTATTACAATAAAGGGTTGTGAACGAAAACCGTGTGTAATGTCAAAAACAACCTCGTCATTAGGTTTTATAACGGAAGTAATTTTATCGAAGATAACCCAAAATTCATTTTCTGTTTTCCCATCGGGAATTTTAATCGGCTCGAAATCGCATAGATTTGATAAGCTTTCCGCATGAGTTTTTTCAGCTTTTTCAGTCATTATAACAAAAAGTTTTTCAGGGTTTACAAATTGAGAAACGGCATACGGGAAAAAACTTGTACTTACTTTTTTATCCGAATAAGAATAATTTACCTCTTCATAATTCCCTGCTCCCAAAAATGACAGTGCAATCATATTTTTACCTTACTATGTTTCCAAATTATGAATTGTCCTTTATTAACGAATTAGCGGCTACCTATTCTGCCGCGAATGCGC
>JAJRZB010000499.1 GCA_024275455.1 Bacteroidota bacterium
CGGTGGTAAACGGAATGAATAATTACATGTTGCAAAATATCTTGGTAATAACGCGAGTGTTCTACTCCTTTTGAATTTTTATAAATACATATTTCTCCGAATTTCTTTTCGTTCATTTTGGAAATAAACTTTATCCATTCTTTGTGACTATTCATCGAAAGTATTTCCAGTTCTTGAATTGAATATTCTTCCCAAAGAAAAATATGATAACTTGTTTTCCCTTTTACTCTTTCCAGCCATGTGTCTTGAGCAGATATAATATGACTGAAAATACTTATCGGATTTTTATCTTTAAATTTATGTTTTACTTTTTGCAAACCCAAAATAAGTTTATCGTTTGCCCAGTTATTATACTCGAATAAATCTAGGAAATACTTTTTCATTTTAGAACTAACATCTTCCTTGTTTGATAATAACTACCTGCCTTAAGTGTATAAAAATAAACTCCGGAATTTAAATTGCTTGCATCAAAAATTATTTTATAGTTTCCGGACGGTTGATATTTATTTACCAATGTAGTTACTTCTCTTCCTAGAATATCATAAACCTTTATTTGTAGAGACAAGTCATGACTTGTTCCTATATTTGGTACTGAATATTTTATTGTTGTTGTTGGATTAAATGGATTTGGATAATTCTGTGACAGTGAAAATGTAGTTGGTGATGTCGGTTTATCTTCATTTAGTCCAAGTAAAATATCCGGTTCGGGAGTAGGAAGTTTAATAGTAGAATATATATGAAATTCACCTGCTTGAAGGAGAATTGTTTTTTGTAGATTTGTAACTTCAACTGTGTCACCCGAAAAATAATCAAACCAAACTCCAGTATGTTGAAAATTTGGAATTACAGTACTGCTTTCAACACCAAAATTTCCAATAATCAAGACATTCATGCTTGGATGATTTAATTTAATTAGTTTATTAGAGGAACTAACCGCAATTACAAAATCATCTGTGCTAAAAGCAGTATAGTTGTTTTTTAGAAAGTTTAATGCACTAATCGTTTTATAAAGATTTTCACGAGTTTTATTCTCAAAATAATCCCATCTAATTGGTTTATTACCAACACGACCATTATAATTTATACTGAAATCATAACCAAGTTCTTCAAACTGCCATAGCATTTTCGGACCCGGAACTGTAATAAAAAAAGCAGCGGCTAATTTTATTCTACTGAGAGCGGTATTTAAATCTCTGATGTTATAGGTTCCACTCGAATTTCCGAACAATAAATTTTTGTACATCAATCTTTCTTCATCATGACTTTCCATATAACCAACTAAATTTGGTTTGGAAAAACCATGTTCTTTGTATGAAATTCTTTTAAAATTAGATTTACCATTATCGTGATAACCCATTGTAGCTTCATTGTAACTTGAATTATTATTACCCCAAACCATCATTCCATAGTTTGTCAAAATTTGTTCTTCTGTATCTGAAGTAAAATGTTCAAGAATTACGTAAGCAGTTGAATCAAATGCCCATATACTATCTGCCATTCTTTTTAATATATTGATTCTCGATTGATCAAAAGTGCCTCCATCACCGGGAGTATTTGTAAATCCTTTTGTAAAATCAAATCTATATCCGTCTATATTGTACTCGTCAATCCAATATCTGTTAACTCTATCTACTAATTCTTGAGTGAATTTACTCTCGTGATTTAAATCGTAACCCCAAGAAAATACCGGGTTAGGACTTGTAACATTATACCAAGGATTCTCTGAAGTAGGTGGACCGAACGGAGCCGAAGCATACAATCTTACAAATGGGGATCGCCCGTAAGTATGGTTAAGTACAATATCCAAAATTACTGCTATGTTTCTTTTATGACATTAATCAATAAATTTTTTTAAATCGTTTTTCGGACCGTAATACTTATCCGGTGCAAAATAAAAAGAAGGATTATATCCCCAACTTTCATTTCCTTCAAATTCGTTGATAGTCATTAACTCGATAGCATTCACACCTAAATTATCCAAGTAGTCTAATGTGTCAATTAATGTTTTATAATCATGAGTTGAAACAAAATCTCTTATAAGCAATTCATAAATAATTAATTTTTCCTTTTCCGGTTTTTGGTATTTAACAGCTTCCCATTGAAAATCATTTTGCCCTGTTTCCAAAACTGAAACTGAAAAGTCGGTTTTATCATAAGGGTATTCGATTAAGTTGGGATAAGTTAAGTCAGAAATCTGAGAATCTTCTTTTTCTAAAATTTTATCGGAATAGGGGTCTGCAATTCTCAAATTACCATCAACTAAATATTGAAATCTGTATTCTTTTTGAGGTGTCAAACTATCTATTGTTAACCAATATGTAGAATCATTCGGTGTTTTATTCATTTGATAATTTGAATCTAAACTCCAATTATTAAAATCTCCTATTACATAAACATATTCTTTATTTGGAGCAAACAATCTAAGCGTGGCTGTGTTATCGGATATATAATTTATTCCATCTAAAGTTCCTACGGGAGCTTCGGCAATATTAGGATTATTTCTAACAAAAATTAATACAGAATCGCTGATTATAGATGTTTCATTTTTTGCAGTTGCAACTAACCATTTTTTACCTTTTGAATTTATCTGCATTGGGAAGATAATTTCATTTAAAGTTGTTTGAGTAAGTAATTCATTATCAAAATATAACTTAAGTGAATCTGAAAAATTTGAAGTAACTCTAACTTTCAAACTATCACCAATTTTTAAGATTGTTGGATTTTCTTCAGGCTCAATAATTTTTACATTTAATCCTTCTTCATAAATAGTAACAAACAAATCTTCCGTTTGTTTTGAGGCATCCGAACTACGTAATACAAAATTCAAACTTGTGATATGTTCATTTGAATTTGTTAAACCGTAAAAATCTCTTGGATTAGGAATTGTAAGTTGATATTTGTTAGCTGCAATTCTAACTAAAGCAGGTTGTGTAACATTATCTCCCCAAGTTCCAATTACATGTTGCCATTCGGTGTTATTGAGAGATGTATAAACCCCTGTATGTGTGTAAACAGTTCCGGTATAATCTAACAGATCTGGTCGCCCAGCTTGCTCAATATCAAATACTAAAGTTATTGAATCATTTTCCGTTGGGAATTCAGGTAAAGATGTAACTACCTGTGCAAAATTATTTATCGTAAACGATATTAAAATTAGAACCAATAATTTTTTCATTAAATACTTCCTATTATTTAGCAGGTTTAAATTTAGTTAATAAAATCCCAAGAAATACCAAGCCGAATTCCCCCGGAAGTTATTGGATAGTATGGAACAATAAAGTAATCATTTCCCAAAATGTTTTCGTAAACAAAAAAGAATGTTGCTAATTTCTGTATCCTACCGGATAGGAAGAAATCAAGCCTATAGGGATTATTGCTAATATTGTATGTTGAGAATGGTGTGGCATTACCGTTCTCTAAATAATAACCGGATGATCTTAATTGCTGGAAATCATAATACATTAAATCTGTATTACTGTTTAGATAAAACGTAAATCCGGTTTTTAAATATAGATTGGAATTATATAACGTATCTATATAATATAACCCGGTTATAAAATTATAATTTGATGAAGATTGACTAGAACTATTTTTGATAAGATTATAGTAATTAAAATTTATGTTTGCTGCTAATCGCCATAGTTTAATATCTGCGCTAAAATTCATTCCGTCGTTACTAATATTTTCGGATTTGCTAAAAATTATTTTGGTGCTGCTTAAAGTTAAATCTCTATTATTAAAAACAGGTATGGGAGTATTATAAGATTGAGAAGTGAAATAAGATAATGATGCGTTGAAAAATATTGTTTTATATTCAATTGTTGTGAAAAAATTCTGGAATGACTGAACTTTATCTAAGTAAACTTGAGGTAATGTCTCACTCTCCGCAATAGAATAGGGCTTTTCAAAATTTGAATAACCAATAAAGAATTGAAATGTATTAAAAAAATTGAAACGTATATCTGCTCCAAGTCCGTTATTACTTTGCGAATTATATCTCGAAAGTTTGCTAAACACAGAAGGTCTAATTGAATTATTTAAAAAATCATATTGAGCGAACAGCCAAGCATAATAGTTTTGTTGATCTTTATTATATTCAATAGCCTCAATGTTATACTGGATAAACTCATAACCGGTGGATAGTTTTAATTTAAGTCTGCCCAGGTTTTGTTCTGTGGTAAATTTAGCAAATGTAAGATTATACTTGTTTTCATTAGTTATTCTTGTGCTATCGGATATTTCTTTACTTTTATTCTGATTGAATTTATCGGAATTATAGTATTGTCCAAATACTATTCTGAAAAAATTATTAGCAAACAAATATCCATATAAACTTGCATCAACATTGTAGATAGTAGTTTTGTTGTATCTATCACTAAAAGAAACAGGGGCGAACTGGTTGTAGATATCGACTGTAGAAGGAGAGCTTGAGGAGTTAATATTTATTCCACCATTAAGTCCCACTTCAGATTTTAAATAATAATAATTTACCTTTCCATACAAACTGTCGCTAATTTTATAAACACCTTTTATATTGGCTTTCCAACTTCCATAATTTGTATTTTTTAATTCCCCGGTTGAACTTATATTTGTGAGTCTGAAACCTAATACCAGTCTTGATAATACACGCGCACTAAACATTGCATCAATAAATCCTTCATCATTGGGAGCTTGATAATAGCGAATTCTAGACAGAGGTTTCGATCTTAAAGTATCAAGTGTTATTACATTAATTACCGAAGAATTATTATAAGTTCCATATAAGAAAGACCTGGTAATAGGAATTATTTCAATTGTAGAAATATCTTCGGTTTGTATTCTATTTAAGTCAATTGAGTTATTCCAAACATTATTAAACGAATTACTATTTATTGAAAGAGTAACATTACCATAGCCATTTGAGAAAATATTAGGTTCATTAGGAGCTCCTGAGTATCCGAAATTATTCATAGAAGCAAACGGTAGATGTAAAACAATATCACCGGAATATTTATAATCCAAATAATCAAGCTCATGCTTAATTAAGTTATACGAGGAGAGTTTAGTTTCAGTAATAAAATCTTTGAAGTTGCTTTGAAAAATATTTTTCCTTTTAATTTGAGTTAAAGAATCACTTACAGACGTTGAATCACCAATGTTCATAGGGGTTTTACTTACTATAACACTATCTTCTTGAGCAACGGTAAAAATAGAATGCAAAAGAAAAAAAATAATTATTGGTTTAAATTTTTTAATAAAACTTTTCAAAGTATTTTTAACTTTAAATGAATAAAATATATTTCATAAAGATAGTGAATTCATTCGAGTGTAACAATTCAGTAAAATAGTGCTTAATTATCATCACATTTCTAATGATTTAAAATGTAGTTTAGGGCAATAAATATAGGCTTGAATAAAGTTTTTTATTTTAAAAAAATATTTTGTTTTAAAATAAAAATATTTATTTTTCGTATGCATTCATTAACTAACAAATAAAAAGGAACAAAAATGGCGAAAGCAAAAAAAGCTACAAAGAAAGCTGCTCCTAAAAAAGCTGCTGCAAAGAAAAAAGTAGTAAAGAAAGCTGCTGCTAAAAAACCGGCAGTTAAAAAAGCTGCTCCTAAAAAAGCAGTAGCAAAAAAAGTAGTTGCTAAAAAACC
>JAJRZB010000069.1 GCA_024275455.1 Bacteroidota bacterium
ATTAAAAAATCTAAATTAAAAAATCTAGATTCTTATGAGTCCTAATCTCATTAAAAATTTTTCATTTCTCTTTTCTAAAACACTTAAATGGAGAATGTTATTTCAGAAGGGAATTAAAAATATTCCTATTCCTGAATATGCTTTGTTTAGTATTTATGCTATTCTTACCGGGGCGATAGCCGGGTTAGCTGCTGTTCTCTTTCATGAAACAGTTATTTTTATTACAGAATTATCTTTTAGTAATACACCGCAAATATTTTATATAATTATTCCCGCAGTAGGAATGCTAATTCTAAGTTTTATGATAAAGGCATTTCCCAAAACTGCTAAAAAGAAAGGTGTTTCCGAAGTTATTAAAGCTGTAGCAATGCGGGGCGGATACATTCCTTTTCGAACAACATTATTTCACTTTTTTGCCCCGGCAATTTGCATAGGTACAGGGAGTACGCTTGGTCCGGAAGGTCCGATTGCACAACTGGGCGGAGGCATATCAAGTAAATTTGGGCATATACTGGATTTATCTGATGCTAAGCGTAGGATATTTACGGCAGCCGGAGCCGGAGCGGCAATAGCAGCGGTATTTAACTCTCCGCTTGGAGGTATTTTCTTTGCATTGGAAATAATTTTATTAAATGATTTCCAAACACCAACATTTTCGGCATTAGTTCTTGCATCGGTTACCGCCAGTGCTATCTCAAGAGCTTTGCTTGGTAATGAAGCCAGATTTGTTTTTGATGAAATTACTATTGGTCCGTATAATGATTTTTATCTATACATAATTCTCGGAATTCTTGCCGGATTACTATCAGTACTTTTTATCAGGTACTCGGATTTTATTGATAAAATACTACACGAAAGTATATTAAAAAGAATACCCAAATGGCTGGTAATGGTTTCTGTAGGATTGCTAATGGGTTTAAGCGGGTACTATTTTAGTGGAATTTTCGGAATTGGATATGAAGCGATTAACAGTATTTTAGCCGGTAAAGAAATTTGGCATGTAGTACTTATTTTAGTTGTACTTAAAATAATTCTTGTTCCTTTAATTCTTTATTCGGGTGGTTTTGGAGGATTGTTTGCTCCGACACTTTTCATTGGTGCCGGTTCAGGTTATCTGTTTGCTTTTGCTATTAATAGTATTTGGGGATTGGAATTAGATACTACTGCTTTTGTTTTAGTTGGGATGGGGGCAGTTTTAGGCGGAGTTAATACAATTCCTATTTCAGCTATTTTAATAATTTTTGAAATGACCCAGAATTATACTTTTATTTTACCGTTGATGCTTGCGGTTATTGTAAGCACAACAATGGTGCAAGTATTTATTAAAGGATCAGTACATGTAAAACATCTTGAAAGAGAAGGTTTTAAAATTTCCAGGGGAAGAGATGCTAATATTCTAAGATCAATATTTGTTGCTGATGTTATGCGAGAAGATATTTTATTGATTCCTGAAAAGACATCTATTTCTAAGCTAATTAGTCAATTGCTGGAAAGCCCGCACGCAACATTTTATACGGTAAATGATAATGGCGAAATCAAAGGATTAATAACTTAAAATGAACTCCGACCAATTATTACTGAGTATGAACATATTAAGGACACTCTTGTTGCAAGTGATATTGCTAAGCCTAATGTTGTAACGGTTTTTAAGTCTCACAACTTGGATCATATACTGCAATTGTTTGGTAGTAATAACGTCGATCAATTTCCGGTTGTTACTCGCAAGGATCCTCTTAAACCGATTGGAACAATTTGGAGACAGGATGTAATTAC
>JAJRZB010000500.1 GCA_024275455.1 Bacteroidota bacterium
ACCGCTTTGGAAATTGAAAAATCTTCATGTTCCCTTTTAACAAAATAATCCGCAATTATTTCTATATCTTCCGGTCTCTCTTTAAGACTCGGTAATTCAATTGTTATTACATTAAGCCGGTAAAACAGATCTTCCCTAAATTGTCTCTGCTTAACTAATTTTTGTAAATTCTTATTAGTAGCAGCAACAATTCTAACATCAACATGCTGGGTCTGCGAGGAACCTACTTTTTGGAAATCACCGGTCTGCAGCACTCGTAATAATTTTACCTGGAAATTTTCACTTGTTTCGCCAATTTCATCTAAAAATAAAGTTCCCTTCTCGGCTTCTTCAAACCGTCCTATTTTATCTTTTATCGCATTGGTAAATGCACCTTTAACATGTCCGAAAAGTTCACTCTCCAATAAATTATCCGGCAAGGCGGCACAATTTACAACTACAAATTTTTTATCTTTTCTTTTACTTAAATTATGAATTGCATTTGCTACAAGTTCTTTACCGCTGCCGCTTTCTCCCAAAATTAAAACTGAAGCTTCTTCCGGAGCAACTTTTTTAATAAGCCCAACAATATTGCTCATTTTCTTGCTTCTGTAAATAATCCCTTCAAACACTTGTGCAGCATCATCCGGTGAATAAACTTGCTTATCATCTTCTTCCAGTGCTTTGATGCTGTTTATTTCATTTTCCAATTCTTCAATTTTTAACAACAGATTTTCCGCTTCTTTTTTATCCTGGTTTGCAAATTCTCTTTTTAACTCGTTTAGTCTTTCTTCTTTTTCTTCAAGACTTTTTAATAATTTTTCCGAATGGGATTGAGAAATACCAAGCTGCTTTTTATTCTCGATTATTTTGTAACTGAAATTGGCAATAATTGTAAGCAGAAACGGGAATATAAATGCCATATAATCCAATTGAATATATCCTATATTCCATAAAAGATAGGATAAGACAAGAAATCCAAAAAGAACCAACAGCAAAAATCTTGTTCTAACTTGAAAAGTATATGCCAGCAAAATTGTTAATATAAAAAACACATATCTTAGTAGAGCGACAAGATGATAATTTATACTTCTATTGTTAATAATATTATCCAGTGCAAATGCATGCAGCCCAATTCCCGGTAGTTCTTCATCAAAGTTAGTGCTGATTGTTTTAGCAATTAACGGATCACTTACACCTATTAAAATTATTTTATCTTTGAAATTTTCCAATTGTTTATCATTTGCTTCGAACATTGCAAAAAACTCTAACAAAGAATAATTCCGAAAAGATTTCCATGAAGAAATAAAATTAACTTTTAATAATTCTTCCGAATTAATGCCATCCAAAATTTTGTTTGAAAAGGATGTTTCAAATTTATTATCAACAAATATTTTATTGGGAATTAGAATTCCGTTATCAGTTAAGAAATTTATATGTCCGGTACTTAAATTAGGAAGTGATTTTTTAGGAGAAGGAAAAAGAATTTTACTCGATTCAACATTTTTATTTTTAACACTAATATTTTCTGCCAAAGAGGATAAAACAACTTTTTCGGATTTTTTAATTGAGTTGTTCAATACATCATTATAAACACTTTGATAAGAAATATTTTCCGAAAGGAAAATTTCCAGTCCTATTTTTTTTACCCCTAACTTTGTTAAATC
>JAJRZB010000501.1 GCA_024275455.1 Bacteroidota bacterium
AAAATTTATGTTAACAATTTAGAAATTGATTATGAGAAATTACTTTTGAGTTTGAAGAAAAAATTTCATAAAACAACTACTATAAATTTATCAATGATTCCTTTTTGCAGACTTGAATTACTTCTAAGACAAATCATAATTAACAAAATTGTTCTAAGACATCAAAAGTCTGATAAAATATCTCAGCAAGAAAGAGAAAAAGTTATAAAGCGACTTGAATTATTTTTGCAAGAAGCCGTTTCAATAATTGAAGAACTTATAAATTCCGGATGCTTAGTAATTGAAGGGAAAGAAAATTCTGAATATAAAATATTGATCTGATATTACTACTTATAAAATTACTGATTATATTTAGGTTGAGAATTTAGTATTCGTTTATCAGAAATTTTAGAGTAAGATTATTATTAGAAAGAAACCATATCGGCTGATTAATAAAATTCAAAATTATAATTGGGGAACAAAGAACGAAAAAGCTTTTATTCCTGATTTATTAGAATTTGAACCTGACCGAGATAAACCCTACGCTGAACTTTGGATTGGAGCTCATCCAAAACTTCCTTCTAAAATTGAGGTTAATGATAAACTAATTTATCTTTATGATTTTATTAGAGAAAATCCTGTTGAAGTTTTAGGAAAAAGAGTTGCTAACAAATTCAATAACAAATTGCCTTTTTTATTTAAAGTTTTATCTATTGAGAAAGCTCTATCAATTCAAGCTCATCCTAATAAGCAATTAGCTAAAAAGCTACATCAACGAGATCCACAAAATTATCCCGATAATAATCATAAGCCGGAAATTGCTATTTCAATTGATAAATTAAGTGCAATAGTCGGATTAAAACCTTTCAAAGAATTACAGGAATCTGTCAAAAAATATGATGAATTAAAACTACTGTTGGATAAAAATATTTTATATGATTTTCTAAAATTGCAAAACGAAGACGAAGAGAAAATTAAACTTTTTTATTCAGCAATTATGTCGGCTCCTCAAAATAAATTAGATATTTGTATTGGCGCTTTGGTAAGAAGGTTTAATAAAGGGAATTCCCTAACAGTGGCAGAAAAGGAGTTTTTGATTCAGCAAAAAAACTTTGGAAACGATGTTGGTTTAATTTCCTTATTGCTTTTTAACTTTTTAAATTTATCAAAAGGTGAAGCACTTTTTACCGGTGCGGGAATTCCTCATGCGTATGTTAAAGGAAGTTTGATTGAGTGCATGGCAAACTCCGATAATGTTGTAAGATCTGGATTAACTACTAAATATAAAGACATAGAAACATTGGTGAACATGCTCGAAGTTAATACCAAAGATTCAAATGTTAAAATTATTAACGAGAATAATTATAAATATTACAAAACAACCGCAGAAGAATTTGAGGTTTGTTCCATTGAGTTAAATGATAATTCCCCCTCAGCAAAATTTGAAAATTCAGAAATAAAAATATTCCTAATTCTTGAAGGAGAAGTAGAAATCAATTTTAACTCAATTGAAAAAACTATTTTTAAGAAAGGAGATTCCTTCCTTATTCCGGCAATCCTTAGTGAATTCTCAATTCGGAAAGTGAAAAACTCTAAAGTGTTTTATGTAAAAGTGCCGTAAAAA
>JAJRZB010000502.1 GCA_024275455.1 Bacteroidota bacterium
CCCTACAATTTTACGATAAAGTACCTATTTCTTTTTTGTATGGTGGTAATTTAATAAATGATGAAGATTTTGATTTTCATACCAATTATTTTAATTGGGACCTTACTGTTGCAGCAACAAAAACGTTAACAATAGAATCAGAAGTTTCAGTAATTTTTAAAAATAATGCTGTGTTAAAAGTTAATGGTACTTTAAATATAAACGGTATTGCAAACAATAAAACAGTACTCGATTTTATTAGCCCAAGTTCAGGTAGTGGAATTAAATTTAACTCAGGTTCAAGCGGGTTTTTAAATAATGCAATAATAAAGAATGCAACTTATGGTATCAGAGTAAATAAGTCGGAACCTACAATAAAAAATTCCGAGATATTTAATTGTAAATATGGTATTTACTTTAGTGAATTAAATTCAGTATCAGCCGAACCGGAAATCCTAAATAATCATATACATGATAATACCTATTATGGTCTTTACTTTTACAGCTCCGGTGGTAAAGTACGTAACAACGAGTTGAACAATAACAATTATGGTGGGGTAATGGCATATTATCATTCTTCTCCAAAATTTGGAGATGCTTATAATCAGGGTCAAAATAACATCCATGATAATGGTTATGGTTTTCGTGCTTATTACACTTCATCGCCTGATTTCGGTCGTGCCGGTTGTACTGCCCAAGGAGGCAATAATAAAATTGAAAATAATACCTATAAAAACGGATATGCATATAGTAACTGTGTAGTATTTGCTGAAAATAATTGGTGGGGAGCTTCACCACCAAATGCAAGTAAAATAACAGCAGTAAGTAATAGCTCAATTGATTACGATCCTTGGCTAACGTATATACCATTTAGTAACCCGGAAGAAAACCCTTCGGTTCAACCGGAAGAAATGGCGTTCAACAAACAGTTTAGTACAAGTATAAATAAAGATGCAATAAAAGAGAACAAGAAATATAATTATGATGCCGGTTGGCCGATTTATTGGAAATTACTTTATGTAAGAAATTTAATTGGTGTTGAAGACTATAAGTTTGCACGGGAAATATGTAAAGAAGTAATAGATGAAAATCCTGATTCGGCATTGTCTTTTTTAGCGTTGGATTATTTATGGCAGGCAACTCAAGAAAAAGACAATGAAGATTTTATTAGTTACCTGAAAAGTAAAACATCATCTAAGTATAGAAAAGATTTATACGGAGATATGGAATTAATTCTAACTTCGTATGAAACTATGAAAAATAGTAAGCTAACAAGTCTCGATGAAGTTGGAAAGAAATATGAAGGAACATATACAGAAGAAATTTCGTTGTTTAAGAAATTTATATATTACCTGAATGATGAAGAAGATGAGAAAACTGCCCGAACTGTATTAGAAGAACTTGATAAGAAATTTCCTAAGTCAATTTCCGCAATAGAGGCACATAGGCAATTAGGTGATAAAGTAGAAGAACCGGCTATTATGGGAAAATCAATAGTTAAAGAGAATAATTCTGCAGAAACTACAAATAAAATACCGGAAAAATATACTCTTCTTGGCAACTATCCAAATCCATTTAACCCAAGTACAACAATAAAATATGCGTTACCCTATAGTTCGGTTGTAGAGTTAACAATTTATGATATAAACGGAAGAATAATTAAGCAGTTTAATAACGTTCAATCGGCAGGGTATCATAATATTGTATGGAACGGAACAAATGAAAACGGGGCTAATGTAGCAAGTGGAATTTAC
>JAJRZB010000503.1 GCA_024275455.1 Bacteroidota bacterium
AACGGACTAGTATATGAGGCGTTGGGCGTTTTGAAACACCTAACTTTCAAATAACTATGCCGTTTGTTTATGTTCATAAATATTAACTCAACCACTTATCGCCCAATGACTTATATACATTGTTGTGCTTTCGTGCTTTATTATTCTTTTATCTTTCATTTCAAATTTTGTTAGCATCTTTCACAGCGTTGGCAAAGACATACTTATTAGCAAGTTTTGGCTTGAGCGTTGGCACGTGCGACTTGCCAATGTGTATGGCTATTGCGGTGGCTATTCAATTAAATCTCCTATAAATTTATTATGTTCATAAAAATAGTCTGGATCATCTTTTAGTTTTCTATTAATAATTTCAAAACCACCATTTGAATATTCATTTATTATGTTGACAATAATATTGGGATCCTTTAATTTTTTCAGCTGAAATTCAATATTTTCATCCTCTTCAAATTTACCGATAGCCATTACAATTAAAGCTTTTAGAATATTAGGGGCTTGATTATAAATGACACTATACTTGAAAATATCAGAATCTGTTTTCCCTTCTAAAGGAACTCTTCTATCATTTTTAAATCCCAAAGTAGCAGCCCAAGCAAATGGTTGCCAATACTGATTGAAGAATTTACGGTCACCACCTTCTTCAGCTTGTTTTTTACTCAGTTTTATAATAACAGAATCTTTATATATAATCTCAACCTTTGGACTATAAACTAATATCTCATTAATTATACTCATCGCTATTATATTATTTTTTCTAATTTACTATACGAATTAGACTCTGTTAAATCTTTTGATGCACCTTCTTTTTTAATAACAAAAACATTATTGAAATTGAACTGTTTTAATGAATCAACATCAACTTCATTTTTATCTTTTTTGTAAACAAATAAGTCTTTTGTTAAAACAATACTTTGTTCAAATTCTTCATTAATTATTTTATAATACAGCTTTGTTGTACCATCATCTAAATCAGATGTTGGGGCATCAGTTATAAACGAATATGACTTGTTTTTATATTCATTTGATATGATAACCATTGCATTAATAATACACATCTTAGTTAACACATTATGACCTGTGTTAACATCTCTATTATCATTATCATCTAAGTCAACAAGTTTTATATTAAAACTATCTCTATCAATTTTAATCTTACCGTTAATAACATTGTTTGCCTTAGTTATTTTATAGAGAATTGCATTAGCTTTTTCTTCTACTTTGTCAATTAATTTCTCAAATTCTTTTTCAAGAGTCTTATTATAAGCATCATTTAAAACATATAGATATTTTAAAACCCTTTCTTCCTGATATTCTTTATCAATATTTTGAGGGATTTTATCTAAATCAGATTTGTTGCGTTTCAAATCTTGACGTAATTTAAATTCTTTATTTTCAAGACTACTAATAGTTCTACCTATTTTCTCTTTTTCTTCGATATTATAATTGTATTTGCTTTTTTCATTCAGAAAGCTATCTGTCATTTTATTGCCATGCTTTTCTTGTAATGAAGTTATCTCATCTTTAATGTCTTTTAGGTCTTCTAAAATTTCATTCTTCTTGCTATTTAACTGCTTGTTATTATTGAAATATTCTTTTATCTCATCGTCAACAGTATTTACTACGGTATTTAAATAACCTTGATTAGATAAAAGATCGGTTACTTTATTATTTAAGGATAGCAATTCTCTATTTTCTTTTTTCACTTCTTCTATCTTGCCTGACGCATATTCTAATCTTTCGTTAATACGTTTGTAGTGTTCACTATCTTTAGAAAATTTATTTCCACAAACAAAACATTCTTTTTTAGCGAGCATCTCTTTTAAATATGTTGGGGAAGGAATATCATATGGTAATCCGGTTGGATTATTGTTTTGTTTTTCTTCGTACCACTTTTGAAATTCATTTAATTTATTAAAGCCATTGTTAAGCAATTCTTTTGTATCTATTAATATCCATTTCTTTGAAAAGTTATTACTTTTCCCTTTTTCTAATTCTTCAATCTTGTCAAAAATTCTTTTCCGCTCACTGTCAGTGCTTTTCTCCTTATTTTTTAAATCTATATATTCGTTTATATCATTCAGTCTTTTGTCTATTTCACTAATTGCTTTATCAATTTGTTCTAATTCCTTTTTTTTATTTTCAATACTTTTATTATTTGACTTAATCTCTCGTTCTAATCTTTCAATTTCGTAATTTAATCTCGTATATTCTTTCTCATTAGTCGTATTTTTCTTTTTCTTTTTTCGTAATTCTTTTTCAGTTCTCGCTATTACTTCTTCGATAAGATTGATATTATTTTCGTAATATTCAATATATGATATATAATTAATAGCGTTTTTGAAAGTTGAACCATTTTTTATGTCGATTAATTCATTTAAAGTTTCACCTTGAAACCAGATGTATTTACTTATCTGCTTTGGCAATATTTTCTTATCTATATAGTTTCTGGCATCATAATTTTCTAAATTATTTCTATTACCATCTTCGTTGTCAAAAGATACAATAAGATCATTTGAAAGAAAGTTCCAATTTCTTTCAGAAGTATAATCCTCTAAATTAGCCCGCTCTATTGTAATCTGATTTTTAACACTATATGTTTTTTGTTCTGATTCGACAGTCAATTCTACGCAACATTCTAACACATCATTTATATCTGCATCTAGCAAACACTTTTTGTTAAAAACTGACAGGAAATTTTTTGAATTTATATTAAGCCAACCGGAATCAGTTTTATATATTTCATCATAAAAGCACCAATAAAAAGCATTAAAAAGTTTAGATTTACCCGCTCCTATTGTTCCAAGAAAAAGATTTAATCCCTTTTGTAAATTAACTTCCGTATTATCGTAATATGATTGAAAGTTCTTTATTTTAGCTTTTGATATTATCATAATACTTTATTTTATAATGTCAAAAAGTTTATTTTCAATATAGTTAATTGATTCTTTGAATTGGCGGTCTTTTTCTGTGAGTTTTGCTGATTGATAAACAAAAAGACTATTAACTTTCTTAAATATTTTGTTTTCTTCTTCGCCTTCTATTTCTTGAAGTTGTCTGTTAACTTCTGAAATAATTTTTTCTTCTATTTCCATATCTTTAATTATTTACATTCATTATCTAAATTCAAGTTATCTTCGATTAGTTGATAAATATTTATTCCGTATATATCTGCTAATTCTCCTAAGTGACCAGATAGAACTTGATGGCGATTTTCTGCGGCATATAAAAAATTAGCCACTCGCCTAAGTTCATTTCTGAAAATATTAATTTCCATTACTTTTAACTGCTCGTTTAATGTATCTATATATCTTTGCTCTGGGGCAACAATAATATCATAAACATTAGCATATTCTTTACCTGGATATTTTCGTAAGACTCTACCTCTTCTTTGAATATACTGCCTTGGATTTCCTGTACTTGCACAAAATATTGCGTTTTTTGTGATAGGTATATCCACACCTTCATCCAAGATTTTCATTGCTAAAAGAACATCTATTAAGCCTTTTTCAAATTGATTTAAAACGCTATCTCTTTTCTTAGTATCTGCTAGTAATTTATGCGTAGAATATCCAAAAGAACGAATAGCTTCTGCATATTTATCAATTAATCTCCTGTCTTCATTATCAAAATTATATAAATCTTCAATGGCAATATCAGGTTCTTTACCCTCTGGTACATATACAAAAGTGTACTTTAAGTCTGATTCTTTGTTTTTGACTTCCAAAAAGATACTTTTTAATACTTCAAGTTTATTTTCTGCTTTATTTATTATTCGTTTTCTTTTTATCAAAAGGCGCTTACCAAACTCATTGAATTCTCCCGTTTTCGCATCATAGTTTCTAAATAATTGCTGAGTTATTTCAGTATATTCAATAAGTTCTTCTTCATTTAGATGTGTAAAATATGGATAATAAAAATACTTCGTTAAAACTGTTGGTTCTTGAGTAATAGCTTTATACATTGAATAGGAATACGTATAGCAAGGTGGTTTAGAATTAAAATAGCTATAAATTTCATTTGAACCCTTTTCGTCATAAACTCGTTCTGGGGTTGCTGACAATCCTATTCTTTTTGTAATAATTTGTGGTAAATTATTCAATGTTCTTGAAGAACCCATATTGTGAGCCTCGTCAGCAATAAGTATAAATTCACTCCAACTTTTTTTATTTATTAATCGTTGAAACTTGTCTCCATTGAAACTGGCATATGTTGAAATGAAAATTATATTACTACCTCCATTCTTGTTCAATATAATGTTGAATAAATGATCACTTAGAATATTAAACCAATTTCTGTCTTGGGTTGTATAAATATTTTTAAAGTTGAATTTGTTTGCTTCTTCAATCCATTGTGATACTAAAGCTCTTGTTGGCACTAGAATTAAAACATTATAT
Source organism: Bacteroidota bacterium (assembly GCA_024275455.1). Taxonomy (GTDB): domain Bacteria; phylum Bacteroidota; class Ignavibacteria; order Ignavibacteriales; family Melioribacteraceae. The sequence goes on from JAJRZB010000503.1 coordinate 4,392, forward strand.
CTACTATTCTTTTTGTACTCATTTAAAACGCAATTCAAAGATGTTATTGTCTTTCCTGTACCCGTAGCCATAGCAAAGATACCTTGATAATTATTTTCAACCCAAGAATTGTAAGCATCCTTTTGGTATTGTCTCGGTTCTGCTTGTTTACCTCCGAAAATAGGAAAATGAGGTTCTTTATTCTTTTTAGATAGTAATTTATCGACTTTCTCTTTTATTCTTTTCGGAAGTTTAATGTCTTTGGTTGTTAACTCAACTTCCTCTTTTAGTAATTCTTCAATATCTTCAGCATTAAAAGAGGTTTGAATATATGTTTTTACTTTGTTAATTGGGATTATTTCAATATTCTTAGCCTTACCTTTCCAAGTTTTATTAAACAATTTCTCAAAATAAGCTAGTCTTTCTTTTTCTTCTTCGCTTGTTGACCAAGATTTATAGCAACTTATTGATTCAACATTGTTAACAAGAGCATTTTTTGAGAAATTTGCAGAGCCATTAAATGCTACTTTTTCGCCATTCTCATCTTTAAAAATACCATATTTATTATGAGCAATACCACTTTTTTTATTTAGAGGTTTGGTTGCTAAAAATTCTATTCTGTCTTGTGAAACTAAATAGGATAAACATTTAAAAAAATGTACATCTTGTTTTGAAAGGGTCTTAAATAATTTTTTTATGTCATTTAAAATTGCTTCTTCAAATTCTATTTCTGAGTTAAGTGCTTGTTCAACAGCTTTCTTATCCTTTGGAGGCAAAATATCATTGATAATAATTCTCATTTTGCCACCTCTATGAATAAAATAGGCAAAACCTGCACTTAAAGCACTAATGGCAGATGAGCTAAAAAAACCAAGACCCAAATCAAAAGTTTTGCTTTCCATCAAAGCATCAAAGAAAAACTCGATTGGCTCGTGTTCTTCTCCTGTTGCATAAACAATATGAAATGGTGTGGTTTTTAGCATCTTAGTCATCTAACAATGATTTATTCCATTTCTTACAGTCTGGGAGATATTTTTGTTTGTATTCTTTTATAAAATCTTCAAAGTTTTCACAATTAAAAAAAGATATTTCTTGAATAAAAGCTTCTTTTATCTTGGATATGCTCCCCGCACTTCCTTGACCGCTAAATTGTGATAAATCAACATTTTCTATCCCTTTTAATATCTTTTTAAGATCGTCCTCACTAATTTTTATTAAATCATCTGGGTTTTTATCAACATGCTCAATAAAAAGAATAGGAAACAATAGCTGGATAACCTTTATTAAAGCAGCAACTCCAATTCCTTTTGAAAGTATGCTATTTTGTGGATCATCCCAATCTTTCCTCATTGACTTTATTGCATTGAAAAAACGAATAAGAAATTTAACTATTTCTATTTGTAAATTGCTATTATTAAAGTAGTACAGAAAAACAGGTTGATAAATACTATTAATTGATTTTTTAGAGATTGTTTTAATTAATTCATCAATTAGAAAAGCTTGTGAAATAGAGTATGTGTGACCAATTGGTGCATCTTTAGGAACTTTTCCAAGCATTTTTACGCGTTGATAAAAAGGACTCTTTTCGTATTCATTCAATAACCTAGTAAAATTATGCAGTAGAGTTATTTCATCTATTTCATCACTAAACTCACCCATCAAATGATATAGGATAGATTTATTAACTGGTTTTTGTTCGTAGTTTATAGTATAAAACTGTTGTGCAACAATAGCTCTGTCGAATCCAATAAATAAAGATAAGAGGATGTCGTAGTTTATGTAATTATCTGTTTCGTTATAATATAGTTTTAGACCTTCTAAACGATGTTGACCATCAATAACAAGTATCGATTTATCAATAATAGGAATTAGTACTTTCTCTTGTCCATCCTTATTGAATATGTATGATGTGTTTGTACTTTCTGTGTTGATATTATTTACTATAAATTCTATAATATTTGCATTTTCATCTATCGGAACACATTCAATTGTACAAATAATAGTATTTGGAAAAAAAGCATATTCATTATTAATAATATATTCTTTTATTTTCTTTACTCTGCCTGTATCTTTTTATCTTTGAAAATCTGTCTGCTTTCTTTTACTTTCAATTATTCTATCATAATATTCTTTCTCATCTTGGTTTTTTGAAACTAGATCAGAGTATTTCTTTATATCATACTCAGCTGGACTAACAGTGAACATTTTGATAATTTCTCTGGCAGGTGCTTTTGCTAAATAAAATGCATTATCCTTTTGTTTAATTTTTTCAATATCAAGTTCCAAAAAAGGATGACCTTTTATTTTAATAATTAGACTATTCATTATCTTCAATTTTTTTGATCAACATCTTTTCATCATAACTATTAATTGTTGCAAATGATTCTCTTGTTTTCTCTATTACTTTTTCATCATTTAGAATATCTTTCTCAGAGTTTGCTATTATCCATACGAATAAAGCTATAAGGAAACCTATTATTGCTGGTATTAAACGCCATGCTTCATTTAAAAAGAAAATAAATGCAAATAATATAATAGAAACAATAAGAGTAAGTATTGTATAAATTGAAAAACTAGCTTTATTTCTAGTTCTAAATGAAAGGTTTAGGTCAATAGTTGATGACACAATTGATGCTATAAAAAAAGTCCCCATTGATGATGAAATAGCTTGACTAAATCTGTCAGAAATATCAACAAGTGGAACCATAATAGCAATACATGATAAAATAATAGATAAAATAAAATACCCTATAAATGCTGATTGATCCCAAGGTTTTATAAATCTATTTTTCACCTCTTCAAAAAATTTATAATCAGTTTCTTGTTCCATATCTAATTCAATTTTTCTAAACCATTATCAATTTTGTCAATTACATATTCAAACCCATCTAAATTAGGATTTTCTTCAATTTCTTCAGAAATCAATTGAAGTCCGTCATCAATGTGCATTTTAATATATCTCGGAATATCCTTATCCGTTTTGTAAATGTTATAGTGAACGCAAATAAGAGAGACATAGTAGGGCATATAGTCACCAAAAAGAACATTCTTACTATATTCCTTACCTCCTGAATCCTTAATTTCAGATAAATCCATTTTTCTGTCTTTCGACAAAGAATATGTAAGTGCTATTCTGGCTATGTGGTTTTCAGTTCCTAAATTTAACTTTCGTGTTAATTTGGAAACCAATTCTCGATTTTCTTTCGATGTCTTAATATGTGTAAACATTGTTCTTATTTTCAATTTTATTAAACAATTCATTTGGTTTACATTCTATGAATTTTGAACCTTCCTCAATATTCTCAATCATAAATGTTTGTGAAACAAAAGGTAGCAATAATTCATATTCTCTTACTGTTAATTCCTTTTCGAGTAAAGGAAATAGAATAACCTGACTTGAGATCGTTGGGTAAAATTCAGTGATAATATTTTGTGAATGTTTTTTATCAAATTTTTGTAATGGGCTATCAATAAATACAGGAAATTTAATTCCGGATTCATCAACCAAAGATTTTAAAAGTGCCGTTGCATATAATTGTTGTTCTCCTTTTGACAAGGTCTCTTTGTCGATAAAATTTCCTTTATTATCAATAAGGTTTATCTCAATTATATCATCTTTTATCTCAACATCAACATCAGCAATAAAATCTTTTTTATGCATTAATTTTCCTAATTCTTGTTTTATTTTTTGCTGTAATGAATATTTCTTTTCTGATTTATATTTTATTATAAACTCATTCAGTTCTTCAATTAACCTGTTTGAAACTTTATCTTTTTTATCATCTAGCTTATCAAGTTTAACCATTTTAGATAATTCAGAAATAAGTTTTGATTTTGTTGCTGAATCTTGCTGAAATGCTCCAATTTCTTCGTACAGTTTATTCTGCTCTTTGGTTAGCTCTTCAATTCTTTTATCTGTTATGCTTTTTTCAGTTTTATATTTTTTAGTTAAAACATCGGATTCTTTGGATTCCGCATTTGAAATTTTCTTTATTGTCTTTGCTAAGAAAATTCTATTGTTTCTTTCTTCTTTTACAATTTGTTTGAATGAAATACTGAATGATTGTTTAATATTATCATATAACGCAAAGAACTGATTTGATTGTTCTAGTGAAAGGTCTAATAGAATTTTTTCAACAGTATTTCTTTGGTCATGAACATTCTCGGAAATTGTTTTTGATATTAATTCTAGTACTTCACTTTTAATATCAGCAGGAATCTTTTCTGTGTTTATTTGTTGAGTTATTTTTTCTTGAATACTTTCTATCTTGGATTTAAAAAACTCACTATCATTTTGTTTTTGCTTCTGTTTTAATTCAGCATCTACTTGAATAAACAATTGTTTAGTTTTATTTCCAGCTATGGCAAATGGTGCTAACTCTATAAGTTCTTTCAACTTAGATTTAATCTCAATGCTTTGATGCCTTAAAGTATCTCTTAATTTTTTTTGATTAATCAAATCCTCAGCTGTCATAGAGTTACCTTCTCGAATCAATTTCTCTTGATATTGTTCAGACAAAGTTTTTAAGCGTTCAAGTTCTTCATTATTGGATTTTATTTTTGATTCATTATACTCAATAAGTTTTTCTAAATTCTCTAATTCGGATTGTAATTTCTCTAATTTTTTAAGATCTTTTGCACTAGCCGATTTTTTCCTAAGTTTAAGTCTTAAGCTTTCAAGATTCCTCTTTAGATTTTCATATTTATTTATGCCTAATACTTCTGAATAAGCTTTACTAAGCTTTCTTTTCTCATGTATTGTTTTTATTTCAGCAAGAGATACTATTTTTTCAGCATCAAACAAGAAAAACTTTGCAATTTCACGAGGAAGTATAAAATCATTGATAAAAATATCTGCACCAACTTCTTTCGTTAATTCATTTTCAAACCCATCAATTAAGATTCTTATTTTTTCCGTTTCATTCTCAACATCAAATTCTCGTTTTAATATTATTCTTTTACATGGAACAGAAGGAATATATACATCAGAAAGTTCTATTTCAACACTATATTTTTTTATGCTATTCTTGCTATTAAAAACATCTTTATTAAGTATGGACTTTGCATATTTTTTATATCCACCTGTTTCGTAAATTTCTCTTTTGTATTTTTCATCAACATCTGCAATAAGTTTTCCGTAGAAACCCCAAACTAAGGCAGATAAAAAGGTGGTCTTACCAAATCCATTTTGACCTGCTATAATTGATATATTTTTTTTCTCTTTAAAAGAAGAAAAACTTATTTGATTTTTCCCTTTATAGATTCTAAAATTATTTAAACTAATCTTATTAATTCTCATCGCTTAGTTCTGTTTTAACAAATTCTTCAATTCTTTTTTCAATATCATTTTGCAAACCATAATTTGAAAGTAAAAGGGTTTTACTGTGTTGCAATGTCAATAAGTTATTTATTAACTCATAGTCATTTGGTGTAGTATTACAAACATTCTTTAACAATTGTTTTTCAATTGTACTTTCAATATTTGAGTTTTCTGTTTCTATTTCATGACCAAATATCTTGGCATATATTTCCCCTACTTTAAAATCAAAAATGCCATCACGATACCAATAAACTTGTATTGCGATTAACTCTTGATTAGTTATTAGTTCAATGAAAGGATTCGTTTTTTGAATTTCTTTCTGTAATTCAAGTAATTCACGCAATTTCTTAGCTCTATATTCTGGCGCATAGTTTCCTTGTTTATGACCATCCTCTGTTACAGCAGCTTGTCCGTTTCTTCTTGTAGCCATCCTGTTTTCTGAAATATTTCTTTCCTTTTCCAAGCTATTTCGATATTTCAACAGAGGGGCAAGCCATTTTTCTCCATTTTTAATTAAAGCAGACATTGACTTATCCTCTTTTACAACAGTACATGTCCAACATCCAAAACGACTTTGTCCACATGATGTATGACTTTTATTTGTAACAACAGTAGGGCACTCATAGTCGTCAGCACTTGCATCCGAATATATCTTAAACAATTTTGAGTTGTCATAACCCCAAGGTGACGGAAGTGCATTTATAATATACCAAATTTCCTCTAACATTAATTCTTTAATTGGGGAATAAACTAAAGTATTGTGATGATTTGGATGCTTTGTGAGCCTCTTTCCTTTAATTTCATGTTTTTTGATAGACTTTGCTCTGGTAGCACTTTCACTACTTATTGCACCAATTAAAATAATAGCTTCACCTTTTTCATCTATTTGCTCTAATAAAAATGAAGAAGTTGGTCTAATCTTTAACTTATCTGTACACCAACGGAATGAGTTGTTTGGGACAGGATAGCCTTTCCCAAGTACATTAACCCAAAAGGTTTCTTCAATCTTTGGAATTGTTTTCTTAACAAAAATTGGAAGGCCTTGACTTCTTGCCGCTTGCTCAATTTTAGCTAAAACATCATCAACATATGATGAGATTATAGGATTCTCAACCATCGTGTCGTTACAAACGACATATACTTGTCTTTTAAGTTGAAAAGGATATGGAAATTCTTTTTTTATTTTTTCTAAGGCTCTCCAAACGAGCGTCAATAGCACAGTCGAATCTTTTCCTCCACTAAAACCAATTATCCAAGGTCTATCACTAGTATCAGCATAAGTATATTGATCAACTAATTCATCTATAATGTTTTCTATTCTTTTACTCATTCTTATAATATTTATTTCACAAATTTACATTTCACAAAGTGCGAATTGGTAAAAAAATAGCTCTTTTGCAATTTTGGGTTTGAGCGTTGGCTCGTGCGAATTGCAAATGTGCTATTTGTGGGTTGGCTTTTCCTTTTCTATTTGCTAACAAAATTTTCATTGTTTTGGTTTCTTTTCTTGCATGAAGCACAACGG
>JAJRZB010000504.1 GCA_024275455.1 Bacteroidota bacterium
AAAAATAATTGCAGAAAAATAAAATTTACCAACATCCGGTTTTTCATTTAATTCTTTTTGTAATTACACTAATTACAACGGTAATTGCAGGTACCGAATGGATCAGCGGACAGATGGGACCATTTGATTTTGACACGTTAAAAATTGGGCTGCCTTATTCGCTTTCTGCATTATTTATATTAGGGACTCATGAATTTGGGCATTATTTTGCTGCAAAATTCCACAAAGTAAAAGCTACTTTACCATATTTTATTCCTTTACCGCCGGTGGCGGGATTCTTAAACTTTGGAACAATGGGTGCAGTAATAAAAACCACTTCTGAAGTGCCGAATAATAAGTCTATGTTCGATATTGGAATTGCCGGACCAATTGCCGGATTTATTGCATCTATAGCCGTTCTAATTTATGGGTTTACACATTTACCGACGGTAGATTATTTATTATCAATTCATCCGGATTATTTTTCTCCTGACTATGGAAAAGATACAATTACTTTACAATTTGGCAATAACCTATTGTTTTTATTCTTAAAGAATTTTTCAACAAACAGTAGTGATTTTATTCCGCCAATGACGGAAGTCTATCATTATCCTTATTTAATGACAGGTTGGTTTGGATTATTAATAACAGCAATTAATATGATTCCGGTTGGGCAGCTTGACGGCGGACATATTGTTTACAGTATGTTTGGTTCAAAAAAGCATGAAGCAATTGCAAGTATTTCCATGATTGTTTTGGTTGTTCTCGGTGTTACCGGTATTGCTGACGGCTTATTGGAATTGGGTTTGAGTTTTGGATGGAGCGGCTGGATTTTTTGGAGCTTAATTTTGTTTTTTATTATTAAAGTTAAACATCCTCCGGTTAGATATTTTGCTCCTTTAAGTTCCGGAAGAATGTTGTTGGGTTATTTCAGTCTGTTTATTCTTTTTGTCTCTTTTGCCCCAACTCCATTTTTAATAATATTTTGAAACTTTTGAAAAATTGAGATAGCTTAAAAATTATCAGCCCGCTGAGTAGCAGGCCTCGTTTTTAGTTTGAATAATGAAATTCTCATATCATACTGCTCCTCAGAAGGGCAGAATATTTAATTTTTCAGAAATTTCATTTTAAAGGTCACAAAAATTTGTACTTGATACTTATTTAGTTCTTCTCTAAATTACTTTTAATAATTTTTAAAGGTGACCATAGAAAAATTTGCTACAGTTTTAATATTAAAAAATACTGATTTTGTAATGTAAATTATTTTATGTGTTTCCTTATTGCCGCACTTCAGCTTCAATAGGATCACATCTTAGTTAATAAAAAAATAAAATGAACTTAAAAATATTATTTGTATTTGCTCTTATTTTTACTTTTGTATCTGGGTGTGAGGAAATACCATCCGGTTTAATAGAATCAAAAAGTATAGATTACAAAGTAGAAGAAATTTCAGCACCGGCTGTATTTATTTATTCAGCGGATAATTCCGTTCTTTCAACTTCAATTAAGATATCAAATGCAGAATCTGTAAATAGTGTTTGGTTTGATATTTTTACAAGTGACGGGTTTGAGAGAATCAATTCAGGAAATATAATGACAAATCTGGAGTTTAGAATTACAAGAACATATTTTGGTTCGGTAAATTTAAGTGAAACCTTGCTTTCAGGTAATTATGAAATAATTTACTATGTTAAGGATAATATAAGAACAAGTGATGAAAATGTTCGCACAGTTGGAAGAAAAAATTTTAGATTTGAAAGTACAGCTGTAAACTTTCCTCCTGTAATAAGCAATTTAATAATACCGCAAGAAGTTAGCAGGGGAGAGGATTTTATTTTTTCTATAAATGTTTTAGACCCGAACGGTAAAAATGATATACAAGCTGTTTACTTTACACTTTTAAGACCCGATAGTACAATAGTTTATGCTGATACTTTGGGAAATACAAAATTCCCTATGTTTGATAATGGTGATAGCAATATTGGCGATCAAACTGCTGGTGACGGAGTTTATTCCTTAAAAAATAGTTTTAGTTAAACTTCTCAAACCGGGGGTTGGAAATTTACTTTTAATGCTGTTGATAAATCCGACAGTATTAGCAATACAATAACTCATACTTTAAATGTAAAATGAAATTAAATAGAATAGCAGCAAATATTGTCGTAGTAATTGTTTTTTTGAGTATTCAAATAATTGCTCAAAAGATTCCCAATACGTTTAAACTGGATTCAAAGGAGTTAAATAAAGTTGTTGAAGACCTTACACCAAGCGGTAATGCCGTTGAATATATAGAATTTATGGGTGATGATATTTGGATTGCAACTTCGGTTGGTCTAAGTAAATCAATAGACGGCGGTGATTCATGGACAAATTATAAATTTGGCGAAGAAGGAATTTCCGCACTTGGAATAAATAACGATACTGTTTGGGTGGCAACTTGGCATCCTTTGGAAAATTCTGATGAGGTTATCCCGGTTGGGTCCGGATTACATTATTCAATTGATAAAGGAGAAAATTGGATTGATATTCAGCAACCGGTGGATTCTTCGGATGATTCTTCAATAGTTTACGGGATCAATACTTTAAGAGCATTACCAATTCCTGTAGCAGAAGGAAACTTTACCAGAAGTTTCGGGTTTACACCGGGCACTATTTGGATTGCTTCATTTTATGGAGGATTTAGAAAAAGTACGGATAACGGACAAACGTGGGAAAAAGTAATTGTTCCGCCTGATTATTTAGACTCAATCTCTCCAAATGATACACTTAGTTTTACAGTTTCTCCTTCATCCGGAGCATTAGGTTTTGAAGATAATTTAAACTACAGATTTTTTTC
>JAJRZB010000505.1 GCA_024275455.1 Bacteroidota bacterium
AATAATGACTCCTCCTTATCCGGTAATTCATTTGCTCCAAATTTTTGTAATCTTTTTTTTACTTCCTCATTTGTTAGCCCGGTTTTAGTGTTTACTTCTAATTTTTCTAAGCAATCTTGAATTGATAATTTTTCAAAATCAATATTTTCATTTTCCATTTTGTCCTCACTTAATGGATTATAATTTTTATAAGCTAAAACTTTAACTGTATTTCACTTGATTTATAGCTGTTACCTATTTATAAATTATTTTTAAGCAAATTATCTCAACCTTTAATGCCCTTTATATAAGCACCTTTTTTATTTTTTATACAAGTTATAGCAGAAATTTTTATAACAAGTTCCATTTATAACATTGATGTTTTTTATCACTTTATTACTTCGCTCAACAAATAAGTAAACACTTACTTACAAAGATAAATAAAGAATTTTACAAATCAAAATATTTGAATTCCTTAGTTACTATTATCTGTGCTATTATTAAAAAAAATAGCCCTCCACAAAACCCATTTAATATAATTTATTTATATTAGTGCAATAATAATTTACAGGTTAACATGAAAAACATTATTAGTTTAGATGATTTGAATATTTGGGCAGATTATATAATAAATTATTCACTTGATGGCCTAACAAGTGACGATATAGTTATGGTTAAAGGGGAAAAGATCTGCTGGCCATTAATTTCTGTTATCCAAGATAAAATATTTGCTGCCGGAGCAATTGCGGATATAAATTTAGTCCCTCCGGATAATGACAGAGGAAAAGTTTGGGGTTCATCTATTGCAAGGCACGGAAGCTTGGAGCAAATAAATAAAGTACCAAAATGGCAGGTTGACAGATATAATAGCATGACAAAATATATAGAGATTTTAGGAACGGAAGACCCGGATTTATTTAACGGACAAAATGATGAGTTGGCACAAGCTGTTATGAGAGCCGATGAGCAAATTAAAAATATACGCATGAATAAACCATGGGTACTCACCCTGTTCCCTACAGAAGGTTTTGCAAAAATGGAAGGTTTAAGTCTAGAAGAATATACTAAAGTTATTGTAAACGCCTCAACAGTTAATCCTCAATTGCTGGAAGATATTGAAGAAGATATTTATCAGCTTATGAATAGAAGTAAAACTTTCAGAATTCAAACAGAACACCCTGACAATGGAAAATTATTAGAGCTAACGATTGGTATAGCCAATCATAATATTATTAAATGTACAGGCAAGAGAAATTTCCCCGATGGTGAAGTTTATACAAGTCCCGATGCAAATACTGTAGAAGGTGAAATTTTTGTTGATTTACCTGTTTTCCAGGGCGGAGCTTTAATTCAAGGTATTTATTTAAAATTTGAAAGTGGTAAAATAGTAGACTACTCTGCAAAAGAGGGAAATGAAGTTCTAACTAAAATCATCGAAACTGATGAAGGATCGCACAGATTAGGTGAAGTAGCATTGGGAATGAATAACGGGATTGAGAAAGTTCTTAAGCATCCACTATTTGTTGAAAAAGTCGGTGGTACACTTCACATAGCAATTGGAGCCAGCTATCCTAACTGCTACAATACGGATGCAAAAAGTTTAGATGAATATTTAGCCGATGGGATAATGAATAAATCGGCTCAACATGTTGATATTGTTACTGATTTTCGCCCCGGCGGAGTAGGCAGAGCTGTTTATTTAGATGATGTTAAATTAGAACAGAAAGATAATATCTGGGTTGTTCCTAAATAATTTATTTGTTTTAAGGAAATAAAATGAAAATTAACGTTAATTATGAAATTGGAGAAATTGAAGGTGTAATTATACATTCACCCGGTCCCGAAGTTGAAAATATGACACCTCAAAATGCTGAAAGAGCTTTGTATAGTGATATACTTAACCTAACTGTTGCATCTAAAGAGTATTTACAATTTAAAAGAGTGCTCAAAAAGGTAACAAATGTTTACGAAGTTTCAGACCTATTAAAAATAGTTCTTTCAGAGAAAAATGCTAAAGTGAATTTGATAAATAAAATTTGTAAAAATGAAAATGTAGAATCTATCTCTGAATTTTTATTAAACCTAAATGAAGATGAATTATCTAAGCAGCTAATTACAGGAGTCCCGATCCATAAAAAAAGCAATTTAACAAAATTTTTAAGTGAAGGAAGATATGAACTTCAACCACTGCATAATTTTTTCTTTACCAGAGATGCTTCCATGTCAATTAATAACAACGTTCTGATTGGTAAATTAGCTAATAAAGTTAGAGAAAGAGAAGCAATAATTATGGAAGCCATTTTTAACTGTAATAAAATATTTGAAACAACAACAATTAATTTTGGCAATAGTCAGAAAATTGAACATATTACTATAGAAGGCGGTGATGTGTTGGTAGCAAGAAAAGACATTTTATTAGTAGGGGTTGGAGCAAGAACTACAACACAAGGTGTTGACAATCTGATAGAGCATTTTAAAAAAATAAAAAAAGATATTAATATTATTGTTCAAGTACTGCCTAAAGAACCGGAATCCTTTATACATTTGGATATGGTATTTACACTTCTTGATAATGATAAGTGCCTAATCTATCCGCCGGTAATACTTAATCAACATGCATTTGAAACCGTTAACATTGTTATAAGAAACGGTAAAGTAAAAAATATTAAAGAAGAAAAAAATATTCCCTCTGCTTTATCAAAATTAGGTATGAAATTAGAGATGATTTACTGTGGAGGAAATAGTGATGAATGGATTCAAGAAAGAGAACAATGGCACAGTGGAGCTAATTTTTTTGCAATAGGTCCCGGGAAAATTATGGGCTATGGAAGAAATGAATATACTATTGAGGCAATTAATCAAAATGGTTTTGAAGTTATAAAAGCTAAAGATATTATTTCGAATAAGGTAAAATTAGATAATTATAATAAATATGTAATTACTGTTGAGGGAGCAGAGTTAGCTCGAGGTGGTGGCGGATGCAGATGTATGACGATGCCTATTAACAGAAAAAACAACTAACAGAGAATCAATTTTGGGTGAAAATATACTTATCGGTTTAGCAGCAATTATTGTGTTTGGGGTTTTAGCCCAATGGGTTTCATGGGTTTTTAAACTCCCTTCAATTTTGCTTTTGCTGATCTTTGGTTTTATAGCCGGACCAATTTCGGGTTTATTAAACCCCGATGAATTTTTCGGAGAATTACTTTTTCCTTTTGTCTCAATTTCAGTTGCCATTATTCTTTTTGAGGGTGGACTTAGTTTAAAGTTTTCTGAATTGAAACCGGTTTATAAAATTGTAAGAAACCTCATAACTATAGGTACGCTGGTTTCTTGGACTCTTTCCACTATTGCTGCTTATTATTTAATGAATCTCTCACTAGAACTTTCACTTCTTCTAGGGGCAATATTGGTTGTTACCGGTCCTACAGTTATTATACCGATTTTACGTTTAGTAAAACCAAAAGGTCAAATTAATTCAATACTAAAGTGGGAAGGGATTGTTAATGACCCAATAGGAGTTATGTTAGCTTTATTGGTTTTTGAAGCAATAATTTCAACCGGGGTACAAGAAGCAACTACAACCGCAATTTTAGTAATTCTAAAAACTATTCTTATAAGCTCTGCAATAGGAGTTATAGGAGCGTATTTATTAATCTATTTACTTAAAAAAGATTTTATTCCGGACTACTTACAGAACCCGTCGTCATTAGCTACAATAATATTGGTTTTCGCATCATCCGATGCTACACAAGCCGAAAGTGGATTATTTGCAGTAACTTTAATGGGTATTATTCTTGCTAATCAAAAACAAGTAATTGTAGAACACATTATCGAATTCAAAGAAAATTTAGGAGTTCTTTTACTTTCAACTTTATTTATTATATTAGCTGCTCGTTTACAACCAAGCGATCTTAAATTATTTGACATCGGAAGTATATTATTTGTTTTGGCATTAATTGTAATCATTCGTCCGGCTACTATTTTTGCATCAACAGTTAGTTCTCATTTATCTTGGAAGGAAAAATTATATTTATCTTGGATGGCTCCACGCGGTATAGTTGCTGCTGCAGTTACATCCATATTTGCTCTTGAACTTGCTCACCACGGTTATGAGGGAACCCACGTTTTAGTACCGATAATGTTTCTTGTAATAATTGTAACCATATTGGTTTACGGTTTAAGTGCAATTCCCTTAGCAAGAATATTAAAACTATCTGAACGAGATCCCCAAGGAATACTTATAGCCGGTATAAATAAACTAAGCATCGAAATTGCTAATACCCTAAAAAAATATAATATCCGAGTACTACTTATTGATAAAAACAGAGAAAAAGTTACTAATGCACGTTTGAAAGGACTTGATGCATGCTTTGGCAGTATTGTCTCGGAATCAACCTTAGAAAAAATAAGTCTTACCGGTATAGGTAGATTTATTGCTCTTACTTCTAATAAAGGAATTAACTCTCTTGCTGCAATTTATTTCTCAAAGGTATTTGAAAGATCACAAGTATTTCAAATATTTACTGCACCTAAGCATAAACAATCAGTTTCAAAAGAATTAAGAAGTAATTATTTTTCAACTCAGAATTTATCTTTCCCAGATATTGAACAATATAATGAAACTCTTCAAATTAAGGCTACAAGGATAACTAAAGAGTTCACTTACAAGGATTTTATGGAAATGTACAATCCGGAATTGGTTCATCATTTGTTTATTTTAAACAAAAATAAGAAGCTGATTATTTATTCGGAAAATGATAACTTAATCCCCAAAGATGATGATATTTTAATCAGTTTAATTTTAGATGACTAAAACAAATCTTTTGGAAATTTAGTTTTGTACAAGCTCTATTATCTTTTCTTATCCTCAATGGTGGATGAGAAAATGCAATTCAACATTTATCTATTTTGTAAATTATTATTGAGGTGAATATTAAAACGCTAATCTTAATCTTTTTCGTTTTTTCTGCGAATAACATTTATTCACAAACTTTTTTCGGCTCCGAACCTTTTGCACATACTTTTTCAATAGTTGCTACAGATACAACAACAGGAGAAATGGGTGTTGCAGTTCAATCACATTGGTTTTCTGTCGGAACAATTGTATCTTGGGGAGAAGCCGGTGTTGGAGTTATTGCAACTCAATCTTTTGTTAATCCGTCTTTTGGTCCAAGAGGCTTGGCTTTATTAAAGCAAGGATTAACTGCTCAACAAGTACTTGATTTAATGATTGAAGCTGACGAAGGAAGAGATGTAAGGCAGCTTGCAATTTTAGATTCAAAAGGAAATGTTGCTGCTTATACCGGTAAAAATTGCATAGATGATGCCGGACAAATTATCGGAAAGAACTATTCGGTTCAAGCAAATATGATGTTGAATGATAAAGTCTGGGGAGCAATGTCAAAGGCTTTTGAGAATTCCAAAGGAACATTAGCAGAAAGACTTATGTTAACCCTTGAAGCTGCTCAAGAAGCCGGTGGGGATATCCGAGGCAAACAGTCTGCAGCATTATTAGTTGTAAAATCTGAATCAACCGGACAAGTTTGGTTAGACAGAAAAGTGGATATTAGAGTTGATGACCATCCCGAACCTTTGAAAGAACTTAGAAGACTTCTGAAAGTTCACCAAGCATACGACCATATGAACAAAGGTGACTTAGCCGTTGAGCATAATGATATGGATTTGGCAATGAAAGAATACTCCGCAGCAGAAGAAATGTTCACCGATAATGAAGAGATGAAATATTGGCATGCAGTTACTTTAGTAAATATAGGCAGACTTGATGAAGCACTTCCTTTATTTAAAAAGGTGTTTAACAAAAATAAAAATTGGGTAACATTAACACCGAGGTTGGTAAAATCAAAATTGTTGAATGTTGATGAGAATTCTCTAAACAAGATTTTAAATATAATAAAAAAATGATGGTTAATAACTATTGTTATTTTCTCATTTAATCATTACGTTACATATGGATGAGGAACCAAACATCTTAACAAAAGGGTTTAACTTAAAACCGAAAAAACAAGAAGAAATGGTGAACCATCTAGGAAGATTGAATGGGCTTCCTTTTAAGGATCTTAACTCACTTAAGTGAGGGGAGGTTAATAAGCCTTCATTGAAATCGCTGATTTTGATGAGGGCTTTTTATTTGTCATTTATATTAACACAGCAATAAAAGTTTTTGCAAAAATTATTAATTGCTAAAGAATATTCCAAAAGAAAAAACCGGTGCTGATTGAATATTATAAGCAATAATACCGGATTCAAAACTTAATGAAGCTCCAAAGTTTTTAGTAAAATTATAAAACGCCCCTAATTTATAGGCCACAAATTGTTGATCATTTGCAAATAAAAAACTATGTGTAGAAAATGATTTATCGCCATTATGAAGCGATTGAAGTGCATGTAATCGTAAATTCAACAATAGGTTTTTCAGTACTTTATAACCTCCTTCAACAACATAGTATAATTGATGACAATATCCTTCACTTCTGCTGTTATATTTTATGCTTCCGCTAAAATATGCCGGTAAAGGATAAAAAGAATGTCCAGCTTCAAAACCAAAAAGTTGATTAAATTCGCCATCCCCAAGTGGTAAAACTAAATTATTTTCGCCATAAATATCCTGAGCTAATGGAACTCCGAAAAACAAACTACTCGATATTGTTGTCTGGTTGATTACCCACAGTTTATATCTGATACCAAAATCAAAATCACCAATTCCGCTATTTTTTTCTTTAATATCGGATGATTCTGAAACCTCACTACTTAATATTTTATAAAATGGAAAATTTAATATAATAGTTAAATCATTAGTTATGCCGTACTCGGAATAAAAATTTATAGCAGCATCCGTTAACTTCGGAATTAAAACATTTTCCCCAATATTATTATGATACTTATTACCACTCAAAAACCTATATTCCAAAGAAAAAAATCCTTTGCCGCTTTTTTAGTCCAACCCTCGGCATTTGTTTGTAGTGAAAAGATTATTATAACAACAATGGAATAAACTAATACTTTAATTTTTAACATTTATTTTTCTCGTTTCTTTTTTGCAAACTGAATAATAAAATACCAATTAATAATTTATAAAAGTTAAACATTTTATAACAAAAATAACATTATTATTTCAAAAACTCTTTCCATGCAGTGAGTATTATTGCATGAGATTTAAAAATATTAAATCAACATTTAGTAAAAGCAAGACTTTCTATTTATGTTTTCTTTACAATCTGATTTTAATAACCTGATAAAGCATCGCTCAATATATTGACCTTAAATAAAATTCTTTCTAATTTAAATTTGTTCATATCAATTTTTCAAATTCAAATCTATTTTACTAAAGGAGGTTTATATGGCTGCTAAAAATATTCTAATGTTGGTTGGCGATTTTGTAGAAGATTACGAAGCAATGGTACCTTTTCAAATTCTAACAATGGTTGGTCATAAAGTTGATACGGTTTGTCCCGATAAAAAAGCCGGAGATACGGTTAAGACTGCCGTACATGATTTTGTGGGAGATCAAACTTATGTTGAATTGCCCGGACATAATTTTGCAATTAATGCTGATTTTGATTCGGTTAATCCTGAAGATTACGATGCTTTGGTAATTCCCGGTGGTAGAGCACCTGAATATTTACGTTTAAATCCAAAAGTATTGGAAATCACTAAACATTTTGGAGATGCAAATAAGCCAATTGCTGCTATTTGTCATGGTCCGCAAATCCTCGCGGCAGCAGGGATTTTAAATGGTAAAAATATGATTTCATACCCGGCATGTGCTCCTGAATGTAAAACAGCCGGTGCAAATTTTGGAGAAGTTAGTCCGGGTGCAGATAATGCAGTTACAGATGGAAATCTAGTTACCGCTCCTGCTTGGCCGGCACATCCGGAATGGATGAAACAATTTCTGCAAGTCTTGGGCTCTAAAATAGAAGCTTAGTAACATTAAAAAACGTGCTGCTTTCAGAAACCCAACTTCTTAAAGAAGTTGGGTTTCTCTCTTTACTTTTTTTTCTTGAACACCCAACTTTTTGAAAAAGTTGGGTTTCTCTCTTTTCATAAAATCAAGTTATTGTTCTCTAAAGAGCGTATATTTAAATATATGAATTCAATGAACACAACACAAAAATATGTAGCTAAAACTTTATTCGGTTTAGAAGATGTTCTTGCCGAAGAACTCGCCGGATTAGAGGCTGATAATATTTCCGTTTCAAAAAGAGCTGTTTATTTTGAAGGTGATGAAGAACTTTTATACTTGGCTAATCTATCACTAAGAACTTGTTTGAGAATTTTAAAACCAATAAAGATATTTAAAGCAGCTAACCCCGAAATACTTTATAAAAATGTAGTAAAATATAATTGGCATGAATTAATTTCTAATGACGACACATTAGTAATTGATAGTGTAGTAAACTCTGAATTTTTTAAACACTCAAAATATGCGGCATTAAAAGTTAAAGATGCAATTCTTGATGAAATACGTAAGGCAAAAGGGAAAAGACCGAATATTGATATTGAAAACCCGACTTACAGAATAAATGTACACATTGAAAAAAATAATTGTACAATTTCACTTGATTCATCCGGTGAATCACTGCACAAAAGAGGTTATAGAATAATGAGCGAGAAAGCCCCTCTAAATGAAGTTCTTGCAGCAGGGATGATTCAACTTTCCGGTTGGGATGGTAACTCTAATTTTATCGATCTGATGTGCGGTTCCGGAACTTTAGTAATAGAAGCTGCATTGTTTGCAAATAATATAGCTCCAAACTTAAATAGAAAACATTTCGGATTTATGAATTGGAGTTCTTTCGATGAAAATGTGTTCAAGAAAGTAAAACAGAAATTATTTACAGAACAGAAAAAGTTTAATAAAAAAATAATTGCCAATGATATTTCAAAATCTGCTATAAAATCGGCACAAGCAAATGCAGAAAAGGCCGAAGTTAATAAGTTTATTTCTTTTAATAACGATGACTTTGTAAACTTTCAGTACGATTTAGAACCGGGGATTGTAATAACAAATCCTCCTTACGGAGAAAGATTAAAGCATATTGATATTATTCAATTTTACAAAAAAATTGGTGATACATTAAAAAAACAATTTACCGGTTTTGATGTCTGGATACTTAGTGCAAACAAAGAGGCACTAAAGCAAATAGGATTAAGAACATCGCGTAAACTTATGCTTTATAACGGGGCTCTTGAATGTAAGTTTCATAAATACGAAATGTATAAAGGAAGTAAAAAAGCAAAGTTTAAATCAGATAAATAAGATATTTAGAACAATACTATTTGAAAATTATTGAACTTATAGGAACATTGTGTACAATATTCCAACTTAATTATATTTTTAATTGAAATAATAAGTATAAGAAATTTAATATTGTCATTTCGAAATGACAATATTAACAACAGAAAACCAATTTATGTTTAGTATATTTTTTAACCAATACAAATTAAATGAAAAACTACAATAAATATTTTGAAGCCAACAAACTACTGTGGAATAAGCGAGTCAACATTCATAGCAACTCTAAATTTTATGATTATGATGAATTTCTAAGTGGAAAATCATCTCTAAAAGAAATTGAACTTAATGAACTTGGTGATATAACCGGCAAAAGTATTCTGCATCTCCAATGTCATTTCGGACAAGATACACTTTCACTTTCTAAACTGGGAGCAAAAGTTACCGGAGTTGATTTTTCCGAAGAAGCAATTAAAAAAGCGGAAGAGTTAAGTGAGGAAATGAATCTTCCGGCAAAATTTGTCTGCTCCAACATATACGATTTGAAAGATAATTTAAATGAAAAATTTGATGTTGTTTTTACATCATACGGCACAATTGGG
>JAJRZB010000506.1 GCA_024275455.1 Bacteroidota bacterium
AAAGATAAGGTTATTGAATGAAAAATTAATTAATTCTGAAAACATCTTAACAGAAAAAGAAAATCAAATTAAAACACAAAATTCAGAAATAGAAAGACTGAAAGAAACAAATGTTGAAATTAACGAAATACAAAATAAAGCAAATAAATTAGAAGAAGAATTACAAAATATAACCTTAGAGCTAACATTAAAAAGTGAAGAAAATAAAAATATTCAAGAAGAAAATTATAAAATAAAAGAAAAACTGGCTGAATTAGAGAACTTATTAAAAGAAACTACCGATTTAGAAAAAAGAAAGTCTGAAGAATTAAATAGCTTAATTGAAGAACTAAATTCAATAAAACAACAAAACAATTCTTATGAAATCGAATTACATGAAAAAGAGACGAAAATTGAACAACTTGAGAAAGAACTAAGTAATATAACATCGGAAAGAAAGGAGAAACATGAAAGAAATATCGAATTAAAGAACAGGCTTGAAGAATTAGAAAAGAAAATAGAAGAACTGGAAAGTGTTAAAAAAATAATCGAAGCAGAATTTAAAGAAAAAGAAAACTTAATAAATGAATATGAAAAAAATATATTAATAGAAAAAGATAAAACTTTACATGAAAAACTAGAAATAATTGAACAATTAAATCAAAAGGTAACAAAATTAGAAGAAATAAGTAATTCTCAACAAGAATTATTAAGTCAAAAAGAAACAACAATTTTAGAGCTTGATAGAGAACTTAACAATGCTGCTTTTGAAAGAGATAAAGCCATAAAAGAAAAAGAAGAACTATATCAAAAAATAGAAGAATTAGAGGTTAGATCAACAGAGTTAGAAGAAGTAAAAAGAACTATAGAAACAGAACTTAAAGAAAAATACAGTAATTTAGATGAAAACGAACATCAAGCTGTTATAGAAGAAACTAAGAGAATACAAAAAGAACAAGCCGAGTTAATTAATAAACTTAATCAAGAAATTGATACCTTAAAGAATGAAAACGAATCGTATCAATCGGTGCTTGGAGAAAAAGAAACATTACTTAACGAACTTGATAAAGCTGTTCATGAGGTATCTTCAGAAAGAGAGAAAGTAGTTGAAAACACAAATAATTTACAGCAGAAAATTGAAGAATTAGAAATAAAAGTAACCGAGCTTGAAGAATCTAAACATCAGCTTGAAAATGAATTACAAAATAAACTCGAATTAGTTAACGAATATGAAAATAAACTTAATGAACGATTAGAAGAGTTTAACCAACAAGCAAATAATGATTATTTAATGAAGATTGAGGAATTGCAAACTCAACTAGAAGAAGTAAACAGATCGAAAGATAATTATAAAATGCTTATTGAAGAGAAAAACTCAATAATTGAAGAACAAGGCAGACGGTTATCCAAGGTAAAACTTGAAAAAACCGATAAAGATATAGAGACAATAAAACTAAAAGAACAAATACAAGATTTTAAAAATGAAATAGAAAAATTAAATGAAGCTAAGAATAATTATAAAACAAAAGTAAGTAATTCTTATTCTGAAATTGAAGTTTTAGAAGCTAAAGTTAAATCTATTCAGCAAAAATTAGAAGAAAAAGCTTTGGAAGAACAACACTTAAGCAATACAATTGAAAACCAAAGTCTAAAAATTGCCGAACTTCAAGAACAATTAAGTAATGCAATAGCTGAAAGTAAATTTACAGAAAAGGTTAAGGAAAATATTGCTGAAGAAATAAAAAGTGAAGAGAAAATTATACCAGACATAGAAGAAAAAGTAGACGAAACGGAAGAGGATAAAGAAGAAGATTTTGAATTAGAGCCTTTGGATAGTTTTGAGGATGATGAAATCAATTTAGAAGAAGAAGCCAATAGTTTTTATGAAGAAACAAAAACTTTTTTAGAAAAGAGTGAAGCTGAAACAACTGAAAAAGAAATTGAAAGCTCTGATGAAAAAGCAACTGCAGATCTTGATGAGATGATTATTGATAATCTCCCTCAACATTCTGAATTTGCTCACCTTCTTTACGGAGAGGTAAGTGTTGTTTCTGTTAATGTAACAAGGGCAACAATGGATATTGCTTCTAAATTTAAGGAATATTTATCTACTTTAATTGATAATAACAATAAGAAAATAGTTATTGATTTATCCGAATGTGAGTTTGTTGACTCAACAGTTTTGGGAGTATTGGTAAGTTCTCTTAAAAAAGCTATGAGCTTAGACGGAGATTTAAGAATTGTTTGGGGAAACAATACAGAGTCTTCGATGTTTTACATTACAAGGATGGATAAAGTATTTAAACTTTTTGATAATTTGGAAGATGCAATTCAAAGTTATTTAGTATAGTCTAAACTTTAATTACGGGTTACACTTAATGATTCTTTTTGTTTATTTGTAAGTTTATTAAATACTAAATTGTAAGAATCATCAATAAGTTGATTAATAAAAGCATTGGATAAATTGCCTTCGAGGTTAATAGTATTCCAGTGCTTTTTGTTCATGTGGTAACCGGGAATAATTTCTTGAAATTCTTCTCTTAATTCAATTGCTTTTTCGGGATCGCATTTAAGATTTATACTAAACGGAGGATTGAGATTGCATAAGCAAAACATTCTATCTGCCACTTTAAATACAAGAGTTTCATCATCAAAAGGGAAAGACTCTGATGATCCGGGTTTCATTAGACAGTATTTTCTAATTTCATCTAAGTCCATAAATTTTTCTTATAGTTTTTTTAACTTCTGTAATTTCTTATATTAGAACCTTTCTAAAATACCTTTATCAATAAACAAAATAAAGTAATAAGAAACATTTACAGATTTTGGTTGTTATAAAATTGAATTTTAAAAATAGGATATATTTAATGAGAAATTTTTTATTCATGCTTTTTGCAGTTATTCTATTCAGTAACTGTCAAAAATCATCTTCGGAAGAACTACATGCTCAAAACCAAGTGCTTGATACAAATAAAGTAATAGAACCGCTTGATTTTCATCCTGAAATAAATAAAATGGTTACACGAATTCTTGCAAGATATCATTATAAGAAACTAAATCTTAATGATTCACTTTCCTCAATTGTGTTTGATAATTATTTAAAATCTTTGGATTTTAACAAATCATACTTTCTTAAATCAGATATTGATGAATTCGAAAAATATCGATTTGAATTTGATGAAAATCTTTATTTAGGAAAACTTTTTCATGCATACAGAATCTTTAATACTTATAAACAAAGAATGAACGAAAGAATTAAGTTCGCTCTTAAAAGAATAAAAGAAGGCTTTGATTTTACAAAAGATGAATACTATAAAGTTGACAGAGAAAAAGAAGACTGGTTGGAAACTCCGGAAGAACTAAATGAATTATGGCGAAAAAAATTAAAGTACGAGGCATTAAATTTAAAACTTGCCGGTAAAGAGTGGGATAAGATTGTTGAAACACTTTCTAACAGGTATAAAAATTATCATAGAGCTATTTTACAATATAAATCTGAAGAGGTTTTTCAACTTTATTTAAACGCTTTTACTGATGCAATAGATCCGCATTCAAATTATTTGGCTCCAATTACATCAGAGAATTTTAATATTAGAATGAAACTCTCTTTGGAGGGAATTGGAGCAACTTTAAGAAGTTTTAATGAATATACAAAGGTTGTTAGCATTGTACCTGGCGGTCCTGCATTTAAAGCTGATAATATTCATGCAGATGATTTGATTATTGGAGTCGGGCAAGGAGCTGATTCGGAATTAGTTGATGTAATTGGGTGGAGGATTGATGATGTTGTTCATTTAATTAGAGGCGATAAAGGAACAACAGTAAGACTGGCTATTTTAAGGGCAAAAAACGGTATTGATTCCAAACCGGATACTATTACTATTGTAAGAGATAAAGTTAAATTAGAAGAACAAGCAGCACATAAAAAAGTAATTACAATCAATGAAAATAATATTGATTTTAAATTAGGAGTATTAGAAATCCCCAGTTTTTACGTTGATTTTGAAGCAAGAAGAAGGGGTGATCCTGATTACAGGAGTACAACAAGAGATGTTCGAAAATTAATAAAAGAATTAAAAGATGAAAAAGTTGATGGTATAATTGTAGATTTAAGAAATAACGGCGGTGGTGCTCTTGATGAAGCTGTGGAATTAACCGGGTTGTTTATTGAAGATGGTCCGGTAGTACAAGTAAGGCAATCATCCGGTAAAGTTTAAATTGAAGAAGATCCCGATCCGAAAATTGTTTACGATGGTCCGCTTGCAGTTATTGTTAACAGATATAGTGCATCGGCTTCCGAAATATTTTCCGGTGCAATTCAAGATTACGGAAGAGGAATAATTCTTGGCGAGCAAACCTATGGCAAAGGAACCGTGCAAAACATGATTAATCTTAGAAGATTTGTTCCATCTGCCGGAGATAAAAGCGGTCAACTAAAACTGACAATTGCTAAGTATTATAGAATCAACGGCAGCAGTACTCAAAACTTAGGTGTTGTTCCAGATATTCCGTTTCCTTCTGCTGTTAATCCGGATGAAGTAGGAGAAAGTGCACGACCCAGTGCTCTTAAATGGGATAGAATAAGAACCAGTAATTATAAAAAGTATGGTGATTTATCTAAATTTATCCCAATATTATTAAAAAAACATGAAGAGAGAATACTGAAAGAACCCGAGTTTATCTACTTGATGGAAGATATTAAAGAATATAAAAAAAATAAAAATAAAGTAGAGTTTTCATTAAATGAAGCTGTTAGAAAAAAGGAAAGAGAAGAAAGGGAAGCCAAACGGAAAGCCAGAGAAGAAGCAAGAAAAAAACTGGAAACTATTGAAATAATTGATAAAAAAGAGGTAACCAAAAAAAGTTTAAAAGTCGAAGATCCATTTTTGGAAGAAAGCGGGCATGTTTTAGCGGATTTGTTATTGCTTAAACACGGGTAAAAATTAAAAAAAGAGTAAGATTAGTGCTTTAATTTCTTTCAATTTGTTAATGTTCTGTAACATTTCATTTAAAGCTTTTTTTTACTACTTTTGCATACAAAATAAAGGAGATAAATTATGGCTAAAACCCAAACCTTTGCCGATAAAGCAAAAGGAAAAGGAAAAAAAAGTGATATCAACGTTAAAGTTGTTAGAACTCTTAAAACAGATAAAGGCAGTTACAAATTTCAAGAAAGCTTTGTAAAGTTAGACGACGTTAGCAAAGTTACAACCATTAAATAAAAAGCGGCGGTTATTGCCGCTTTCCTCTAATATTTTTATATCTAGATGTATCTTTTTTAGGCTCATCGTCTATTAAAAGTTGAAACAAATCAAGTGTAGTAATTGTTCTAGTAGAATAATTCCCTATTGCTGTCACTTAATTGTATTTATGTCTAAAATTTGAAATGATGGGAGATTATCATGATAAAAGATAAAAAATTAAAAATCTATACTACTAAGGATATAGATGTAATACCTCAGTTAAAATTACTAACCGAAGAAGAAAGATTTGATATTAAAGTTGTATCCAAGGTCTTTCCTTTTAGAACCAATAATTACGTTGTGGAAGAATTAATTGATTGGGCAAATGTACCGGATGACCCAATCTATCAACTTACATTTATGCAAAAAGGAATGTTAAGTGATGAAAAGTATAACAGAATTGCCTCTGCGGTTAAAAGTGGTTTACCTAAAGAAGAAATTAAGATAATAGCAAATGAAATCAGATCGCAGTTAAACCCACATCCGGCAGGACAAATGACTGCTAACGTTCCGTTTTTAGATGATGAACCGGTAAAAGGCATTCAACATAAATATAGGGAAACTGTCCTTGTATTTCCTACAGGCGGACAAACATGTCATGCATATTGTACTTTTTGCTTTAGATGGGCTCAATTTATTGGAGATAACGATTTAAAATTCGCAACAGATGAGTCAAAGAGATTTCAAGAATATATTAAACAGCACAAAGAAGTAACAGATATTTTATTTACCGGTGGTGACCCGATGGTAATGTCATACCAAAAACTTAAAGCATATTTAGAACCGCTTCTTAATCCGCAATTTGATCATATTAAAAACATTAGAATAGGAACAAAGTCCCTTTCATATTGGCCTTACAGATATGTTACCGATAAAGATTCGGATGCAATAATTGAACTTTTCGATAGAATTATGTCTTCCGGTAAACATCTGGCAATTATGGCGCATTTTAGTCATCCGGTTGAACTTGAAACTGAAGCTGTTAAAAAAGCCATACGAAGATTAAGAAAAATTGGTGTAAAAATCAGAACTCAATCACCTGTAATTAAACATGTAAATGATAATGCTGATGTTTGGAGTGATATGTGGGAAGAACAAGTGCACTTAGGCTTAATACCATATTATATGTTTGTTGAAAGAAATACCGGAGCAAAAGAATATTTTGGAATTCCATTGGTTGAAGTATTTGAGGTTTATAAGGATGCATTCAAAAAAGTATCTGGATTAAACAGAACTGCTCGCGGACCGGTAATGTCTGCAACACCCGGTAAAGTTGTAATTGACGGAATTACAGAAATAAATGGTGAAAAAGTATTTGTGTTAAATTTTCTGCAAGCAAGAAATCCTGATTGGGTAAGAAGACCATTTTTTGCCAAGTATGATGAAAATGCTACTTGGTTTGACGACTTAAAACCTGCACTTAAAGGGGATAAGTTTTTCTTTGAAGATGAATTAAATGAAATGCTAAAAACAAAACAAGAGCAGTTTACTAATCTTGTTGTTTAATTTATTAAAAACCCAGCTTTTTAAAAGTTGGGTTTTTGCTTAAAGACGAAAGTAATTATTTATGCGGAATTTCTACTTGCGTTGATATTTCCGTATAAAGATCGTTTAACAATTTTTTCATAATAATTCTTAAACTCAGAATTTCGTTCGATTTTCTGTAAAGCATATTGTTGAATAACCAGCAAAGGTAAAACAATTTGCTCTCTAATCTCAATTGAACTCCGGGAAATAGGTTCTTCTTCCATTAAAATTTTGTACTCCGAAATGAGCAGCATCATTTGTTTTGATAGTTTGTATTCTTCAAATAATATATTCCAAAGTTCTTTGAATTCTTTATCTTTAGCAATGTAAGCGGTTAACTCAAAATAACATTTGGATAATGACATCATACTATTTAAAATCAATGCTTTAAAGAAAGGAACGTCTTTAAATAATTTTTTTAATCTATCTAGTTTACCATCATCAACCAACGCTTTAATTGCTGTTCCAATACCAAAGTAACCGGGAACATTTTGCTTTAATTGACTCCATGAACCGACAAACGAAATTGCCCTTAAATCTTTTAAATCCAGTTTTTCTTTATTACCGCGTTTGCTGGGTCTGCTGCCTATATTAGCTTTGCTGTAGTACTTTAGTGTGCTTTTGTTTTCTAAATATGGTATAAACTTTTTATGATTCTTAAGTTCCGTATATTTCTTAAAACTTAATTTTGCTAAAGTCTCAATAATTTCTCTTGATTCGTTTGAAATGGCATTCTCTTTTTCAAATAAACTAAGCGATAAACCGGCGGTAAGAATCTGTTCACAATTATGAATAAAATGTTCTTTTGTGCCGAATTTACTTGTAATAGTTTGACCTTGAATAGTCAATTGAATTGCATGATTTGCAATCTTATTACTTTGTGAAGCATAGAAGCGGTGTGTTTTGCCTCCGCCGCGTGCCGGTGGTCCGCCTCGCCCATCAAAAAATATTACTTTAATATCATATTGCTTGCAAAGGGCTGATATGTTTTCTTTTGTTTTAAAGATTGACCAATTCGCCTGCAGATAACCGCCGTCTTTAGTTCCATCGGAAAAACCAAGCATGACAGTTTGAGTATTCTCACGTTGACTAATGTGATTACGATATTCCGGAATTTCAAAAAGTTCTTTCATAATTGATTCGGAATTCGTCATACCTTCCATCGATTCAAACAGGGGGATAATATCAATCGGTATTTGTCCGTCTTTCCAGCAAGCCCACTTTAGAAGACTATAGACAAACAAGACAGAGAAAACATCTTCGGAATTACTTATAATATATCTGTTGCATCCGTCTTCGCCGTTTTTACTTTGAATATCTTTCAATTGAGCAATTGTTCGAATAGTATCTTTTACAATCTCTTCTTCAAATTGATTAGCACTAACACTGATTTTTTTATTGATAAGAATTGAAATTAATTCATCTTTCTTTAGTTCGTCTAAACTATTAGTAATTAGTTTTTATTTCTTTAGAATTTCTTCAACTGTTTTTTTATGTACACTGTGGTTTTGTCTAATATCCAAAGATGCAAAATGTGTTCTAAATATTTTTACTTTATCAATAAAATTTTCCAAGTCTTCTAGATATAGACTGTTGTAATTATTTATAAGGGTTTCTCTTATTGTAAAAAGTGGAGCAATAATTTCTTTAAATGTTAATGTTTTTTCCGAATCAAACATTGTAACATAAACTTTATCTCTTAAATCGGAGAGAAGATCTTCCAATTCTTTAAAGGTTAATTTCTTCTCAAGACCTTTAATTTCTTGGTAGTAGCATTTCATTAAGGACATTCGTAATTGATCGGCAACATTTTTAGTTACATCTGAAGTTACAAAGGGATTTCCATCGCGATCGCCACCCGGCCAAAATCCGAACTGTATAATATTTGTATTATCAAAATTGTCATTCGGAACGTTTTTTTTAATGTAAGAATACAAATCAATTATTGCATTGTAATACACATTGCGAAGAAAATATATAATGTTTCTTGCCTCATCAATTGGAGTGGGTTTTTTAGAATTAATTAACGATGTTAATCCAAGTTGCTGTAAAGTGAGGTCAATTTTATTAATATCATTTTTAGTAATAAGAGTTCTCAGCTTGTCTATAACATCAAGTACAGAAGGGGGATAAAATTGAGTTGGGTGAGCCGTAAAAACAATTCTTGTGCTAAAAGTGGATAATTGTTCTAATAACTTATCTCCGTTTTTTTTACTCTCCAACAAATGTATATAATCTTTTAACGATAAATTATTATCAAGCTCTTGAAGTTCAGGAAAAGCGGCATCTTCAACACTGTCGTAAAGAACAACTTGTCGTTCAACATACTGAATAACTCGAAACATAAAATCGATTTTTTCTTTTTCCGATTTAATGTTTGCATGAGTACTGAAAAACGAATCAAGAATTTCAAGCGGGTCTTTTGCAGATTCAAGTCCTTGCTTAGATAAATGGTGCAGCAAAGGAATAAGCATTCCTACATTACTTATTTTTCGAAAAGGAAGATTTAAAAATAAGCTGTTATAAACGTTAAATTTATTCTTTACTAATTTTTCAAACTCGTTTACTCTAAGTTTTTTTTTCATTTGATAATAAATTCTTTTGGGATGGATGTAAAAATATTATATAATTCGTTATACAAAACACATATATTACAAATTATGATAATAGTTTAGTAAATAAAATTATTTTATACAACTCTACTAGCAGGCAACTTTAATTTTCCTTATTGAGTTCTCGTTTAATTAAACTTCTTTTTGTAGTAAAAAGCTCTTCCATGTTGTTTTTTTGTCTGAACCGAACATTTCTTTTACTATTGTTGTATTGTTTTTTAATATTTAAGTATTAAATAAAACCGGGATGGAAGACACTGTGAATTGCTATATTTAATTTTTGATATTTATTATAAAATCTACTCTATAAATATGAGGCAAATGAAAAAGATAGATAATAAATTATTCACCATGAACATGTACTTGTGGAGGTTAAGTAAATTCCCGTCCTTGTTCTTACGCATTATTCTTAGAAATTCTACTTTATCACTAATGACTAAAAGTAATGATGTGCGAATTAGAAGTCTTGCTGGTGTAATAAAGAGAAGCTTTAAGAATAATATTGGTGGAAAAGAAAAAGCATTACTAGATGAAATTGAAAAAGTAAGAAGTTTTTGGGTTCAATCTAAAGAAGAAATACAAGTCTTTTTTAAACCCGGAAAAGAACTCGAGTCTGTTTCTAATCTGGCTAAAATTAGCAGCAGATCTAAGTTTTGGTCTTCTTTTTTATTTTACTTAATAAGGGAATTTCAACCTGAAATTTGTTTGGAGTTGGGAACTTGTATTGGAGTTTCAGCAGCTTACCAGGCAAGTGCACTTAAACTAAATAATAAAGGTAAGTTATTTACTCTTGAAGGATCTCCAAGTCGAGCAGAAATTGCAAGTCAAAATCTCGAATCACTTCAACTTAATAATGTTGAAGTCATAATTGGAAGCTTTGAAGATAATCTCGAAAAAACATTGAAAAGGCTTGAGAAAATCGATTATATTTTTATTGATGGAAACCACAACTATAATTCTACAATTTATTACTTTGGCAAAATTCTTCCGTACTTAAACGAAAATGCAATAGTAATATTTGATGACATAAATTATTCATTGGAAATGAATAATGCATGGAGAAAAATATTAAAGCACAAACAAGTAAGTGATTCTGTA
>JAJRZB010000070.1 GCA_024275455.1 Bacteroidota bacterium
AACAACCATCCATATAATTTCCATCCAAGTAAAAGTTTCATCGGCAGTAAACTTGGAACCCATTACTAATAAAATGAGCAGTCCAAAAACGAAAACAAAAAATCTTCCATTCCCCAAAACTTCAACCATTCCTGAGAAAACCTTTTTTAAATCTTTCCCCCTACTTTTTTCAATATCAACCGGTTCTTTATAAACTAATGCAAGTATTATAAAATTAAAAGATATCCAAACTGCCGAAGCAATAAAAACATACTCCCAACTGATTGCTCTAACAATTCCGGCAACAATAGGTCCTACAAATCCGCCAACATTAACCATCATATAAAAAATGCCAAATCCCATAGATGAGGTTCTGTCATCCGTAGTTTTACTGATTGTTCCAATTATTACAGGCTTAAATGTACCTGCCCCAATAGCTACAAGCATATATGCAAAAAAGAAAGTTGTAAATGATTTGAATTGTCCCAGTAAATAATAAGATGGGACTAAGATTAAGAAAGCAACTAATAAAACTTTTTTAAAACCGTATCTATCAGCCAATGTACCTGATACAACAGGGAATAAGTAGAGGAAAAATGTAACAACCCCTTGTAAAACACCTCTATCTTCATGACTAAATCCTAATCCACCGGTTTCTACTGACCCGGATATATATAGGGAAGAAACAGCAAAAAAACCATACCAAGCCATACGTTCAAATATTTCCATGGTATTGGCAGCCCAAAAACTAACGGGAAAATCTTTAAGTCTAATTTTATCTTTAATAAACAACCGATTTATTGAGTATTAATAAATTTAATGTTGAATTTAGACTTGTTTATATTCATTAGCAAGTGGATTTGTATTTTTCTATGTGAATTTTTAAGAAAGCGACTGGAGAAATTTAATCTACATCTTTCGTAACATTGAATCTTACGATTCTAAAAAATATTACAGCAAAAATTAACAATAATATATTTGTTGTTTTAATTTGCTCAAGATAATTATTTCTGCAAAATCATTATAAATTCATTTACTATTGTTGAATAAGGTCTGAACTATAACTATCTTTTAATGCTAAATATTTTGGAGAAATAAGTGAATAATTCAGTAGTAAAAACAACAAATTTAGAAAAGCTAAAGTTTGCTAAAAGAGGCAAAGTTAGAGATTTATATGATTTGGGTGATAATTACTTAATTGTTTCAACAGATAGATTATCAGCTTATGATGTAATTATGCAGGAAGGAATTCCGAAAAAAGGAAAAATTCTAACTAAAATTTCTGAATTCTGGTTTGATTTTTCAAAAAATATTATTGATAATCATCTTATTTCAACAAATATTAAAGATTTTCCATCGATATGCAGCGATTATAGTGAAATATTAGCTGGTAGAACCATGCTTGTAAAAAAAGCTGAATTAATTCCGTTAGAATGTATTGTAAGAGGTTATATTACAGGTTCGGGGTGGAAAGAATACCGGAATAACGGAACAGTATGCGGAATAACCCTTCCGGAAAATTTAGTAGAATCCGAAAAATTACCTGAACCTATTTTTACTCCATCTACAAAAGCCGAAATTGGAGATCATGACGAAAATATTACCGAAAAAGAAGCTGTTAAAATTGTCGGAGAAGATGTTTACAAAACAATAAAATCAAAATCTTTAGAAATATTTAGTAAAGCTTCTGAATATGCACTTGAAAAAGGAATTATTCTTGCTGATACAAAAATGGAATTCGGACTTTATAATGGTGACATTATTTTGATAGATGAATTGCTTACTCCAGATTCTTCAAGATTTTGGTCAAAAGATTCATATGAAAAGGGAAGAGGGCAAGATAGCTTCGATAAACAATACGTTAGAGATTATTTAACATCTCTTAATTTTAATAAGCAGCCTCCTGCACCTAATTTGCCCGGGGATGTTATAAATAATACAACAAAAAAATATGAAGAAGCATTGTTTTTGTTAACCGGAGAAAGAATAGACTAATGACACCTACTAAAATTAAGGTTAGAGATAAAGAATATTTGGATATTACATGGAATAACGGAAGCTCTGAAAGTATTAAATTAAGTAACCTAAGAAATTCATGTCCGTGTGCTGTTTGCAGTTCAGAAAAAGATGAATGGGGCGATTCTTACATTCCGCTTTACACAAAAGAGCAATTGACAATTACTAAAATGAATATAGTTGGAAACTATGCTCTAAGCATTGAATGGGAAGATGGGCATAATACCGGACTTTATGATTTTGCTTACCTAAAAAGTTTATTTGAAAATTTCCCAGTCGAAAAAATGAAATGATTTTACCAAATCAGTTAACAACACTTAGAATTATATTAACTCCAATATTTCTGTTTTTATTTATTTCAGATAATCCGGTTTATATTCAAGCCTCCCTAATTGTTTATCTTATAGCAGCTATTACCGATTGGTACGATGGTTGGCTCGCCAGAAAATTTAATTACATTACAACTTGGGGCAAATTTATGGATCCGCTGGCGGATAAGATTTTAACTTCCACAGCTTTCTTTGCCTTTGTAGCCATTGGTGCTTTAGAACTTTGGATGGTAATTATTGTTGTTTTTAGAGATGTTTTTGTTACCGGACTGCGTTTATTTGCCGAATGGAAAAAGAAATCATTTACCACAAGTAAAACAGCAAAGGTAAAAACTGTAGCTCAAATGATATTTATTTTTTATATTCTAATTGTTTTTACATTAAAATCCAATAGTTATTTAAGTAAAAACTTTGCTGAATTATTTTCCTATCTATCTAACCCGACAGTCATTTATTTCTTAATGCTGATTATAACAATTTTCACATTTGTTACAGGTATAATTTATATTTATCAAAATAAAGCTTTAATTAAAAATCTATTTTTTTCAAGTGATTCATAAAATAAAGTTATTTTTAGGTACAGGTTTTCTTTCAGGATACTTCCCAAAAGCTCCGGGAACATTTGGAAGTATATTTGCTTTAATAATATTTTTAATTCCCGGATTTGAAAATTATTTAATAATTATTCCCTCAATATTACTTTCAATACTCATTGGTGTGCCTCTTGGTAATTATTTTGAACAAAAATTTGGCAAAGACCCGAGCATTTTTACACTTGATGAATTTATCGGGACATGGATTACATTTTTATTTTTACCGAAAACAACAATAATAATAATTGTTGGCTTTCTAATCTGGAGAATTCTTGATATTACCAAACCTTTTCCGGCAAATAAAGTTGAATCAATTAAAGGCGGTTGGGGAATAATATTAGATGATATAATTTCCGGAATGTATTCTTTATTAATTATGCATATATTTAATATTCTATTTTATTAATTAAAACCGAGAATGATATGAAAATTCATATTGTTACAATTGGTGATGAAATTTTAATTGGACAAATTCTAAACTCCAATGCAGCTTTTATTGGTGATCTGCTGAATAATAACAGCTACCAAGTAACAAGTTCATCAGTTATTGGTGATGATGAACATTCTATAATCAGCGAAATAAGTTCTGCAATTAAAGAAAATGATGTGGTTTTATGTACCGGCGGATTAGGCCCTACGCATGATGATGTAACTTTATCAGCTATTTGTAAAGTTTTTGATACTGAATTAGTTGAAAATAGCGATGTATTGGAAGACATTAAAGATATTTTTCAAAAACGTGACAAAGAACTTACTAAACTAAATCGGCAGCAAGCTTTAGTTCCTAAAATCAGTATTCCGATTAGGAACAAAAACGGCACAGCTCCCGGAGTTTGGATTGAAAAAGATGGTAAAATCTTTGCTGCTATGCCCGGTGTTCCTGCAGAAATGAAAAGTATGATGCAGAACTTCGTTTTACCAAAGTTGTTGGAAAAGTTTCCGCCAAAATATGTTACTAAAAATAAAATTCTTTTAACTACCGGAATTCCTGAATCCTATCTTTATGATAAGATAAAAACATTGGAAGGTGTTGTAGAAAAAGGTAATATGGCTTTTTTACCAAATCAATTTGGGGTTAAAATAAGAATTACTGCATCTGATGAAGATGAAAAGAAAGTTGATGAAAGAATTTTTGAAGTTGAGCAGCAGCTTAGAGCTAAAATTGGCAGATATATTTACGGAATTAATGATCAAACTTTAGAAGACGTAGTAGGCAAATTACTTAAGGATAGAGCACTAACCGTTGCTGTTGCCGAATCTTGCACCGGCGGTCTTATTAGTAGTAGAATAACTAATATAAGCGGCAGCAGTCAATACTTTGAGCGTTCTTTAATTACATATAGTAACGGAGCAAAGGTTGAGTTATTGGGAATAGATGAAGACCTTCTAACCAAATACGGAGCTGTTAGCATGGAAACAGCCAGACTTATGGCGGAAGGAATAAAAGCTGTTAGCGGAACAGATATCGGACTTGCTGCAACCTGAATTATGGGACCAACCGGAGCAACTGAGGGCAAACCCGTTGGCTTGGTTTATATTGGTATTTGCGATGAAAAAGTTTGTACAGCAAAAGAATTTCGGTTTGGAGATAATCGGTTATTGAATAAGGATAGAACTTCTCAAGCAGCTTTGGATATGCTTAGAAGAAATTTGTTAGGAATCTCGTATGACGAATAGACTGTTCATTTCACTAGATTTACCTCAAGAAATTATTGCTGACATTATTAATCTTCGCAATTCTGTTTTGGAATGCCGAATAATATTAAGTGGGAAAATGAAGATAAACTTCACATCACAGTAAAGTTTCTCGGTGATGTTGGTGAAAATTTAACTGAGCTGATTATAGATCGATTAGAAAATTTGGTTTTTAATCCTTTTGAAGCTGAATTTTCTAAATTTTCATTTTTTAGTAAAAATAGAGAAAGAAAAATACTGTATGCCGGATTTAATGAAAACACAAATTTTAATAATTTTCACAAACTAATTGAAGATGAATGTGAGTTATTGGGGTTCAATAGAGAAAACAGAAAATTTTTACCACACTTAACTCTATTGCGAATAAGAGATAAAAATAATCAGAAAATATTTGAAAAATTTAATATTACAGACATTAAAATTAATAAATTTACAATTGATAGTTTTTCACTCTTGAAAAGTGAATTGAAACCAACCGGTTCAGAGTATACGTTAATAAAAAGTTTTAAAATGATATAAATTCGGAGGAATAATGGCAACTGAAAAAGACCCAAGATTAAAAATCTTAGAAGATACAATGTATAGCATCGAAAAAACTTATGGTAAAGGTGCTATTATGAAATTAGGTGATGGAGTTATTAATGAAGTGGAATCAATTTCTACCGGTTCAGTTACTTTAGATCACGCTTTAGGAATAGGTGGTGTTCCAAGAGGAAGAATAGTTGAAATATACGGTCCCGAGTCTTCCGGTAAAACTACAATTTGTTTACATATTATAGCTGAAGCCCAAAAAGTAGGTGGCATTGCTGCTTTTATTGATGCGGAGCACGCATTAGATGCAAATTATGCAAGAAGGTTAGGGGTTGATGTAAATAATTTACTACTATCTCAACCCGATTATGGTGAACAAGCTCTGGAAATTGTTGATACATTAGTTAGAAGTAATGCC
The DNA here is from genome assembly GCA_024275455.1 of Bacteroidota bacterium. Taxonomy (GTDB): domain Bacteria; phylum Bacteroidota; class Ignavibacteria; order Ignavibacteriales; family Melioribacteraceae. The sequence continues at coordinate 5,562 of JAJRZB010000070.1, forward strand.
CTTGATATTATCGTTATTGATTCTGTTGCTGCATTAGTTCCGCGTTCCGAAATTGAAGGGGAAATGGGTGATGCTCAAATGGGTGTTCAAGCCAGATTAATGTCTCAAGCATTAAGAAAAATTACCGGAGCGGTTAGCCGTTCAAAAACATGTGTTATTTTTACTAATCAGCTTAGAAGTAAAATTGGAGTGATGTTTGGAAGTCCGGAAACTACTACCGGTGGTAATGCACTTAAGTTTTATGCTTCTTTAAGAATGGATATAAGAAGAATTGCGGCAATAAAAGATGGTCAAGATATTGTTGGAAATAGGACAAAAGTAAAAGTTGTTAAAAGCAAGGTAGCTCCTCCTTTCAAACAAATTGAATTTGATATTATTTATAACGAGGGAATTAGTAAATCAGGTGAGTTAATAGACTTAGGAGTGGAGCAAGGCATTATCAAAAAAGGCGGAGCATGGTTTACTTTTGGTGAAGATAGATTTCAAGGAAGAGAACAGTTTAGAACTCAGCTAAAAGAAAACCCTGAAATGTTGGCAAAATTGGAAAAAGAAGTAAAACAAAAACTCGGTATGATTAAAGAAAATGTAGAAGCGGATAAAAAAACTAAATAGTTTAATGAAACTTATTCAAATTACCAGAAAAGGAAAATCTGTTAATTTAATATTTGATGAAGGTGAGAAAATAATTCTTCCGTATGATTTGTACTTGCAGTTAGGTATTTACAAAGGAACAATTATTAATGAGAAAGAGAAAAATAAATTATTGAATAAGATTGATACCTATAACACAAAACAAAATGCGTTTCGCTATTTATCCGGTAGAAATCATTCAAAAAACGAATTAAGAATAAAACTCCTAAGGAAAGGATATAAAAACGAAATAATCAAAAATGTTATTTTTGATCTTGAAAGATTAGGCTACTTAAATGATGAAGATTTTACCTATAATTTTTATAAAGTCAATATTAAGAAAAAAGGTATTAATAGAATTAAAGCCGACTTATACAAAAAAGGGGTTGATCGTAATATAATTGAAGAAACCGGTTCTCAATTTCTTGATGATCCGGGATTATATAATACTGCAAAATCTTTGGCCAAAAAAAAAATGAACATCCTGCAGCGGAAAAAAAATACGGAAATTCAAAAAAAACAGAAATTATATCAATATCTGGTTGGAAAAGGATACTCAACAGATATTATAAAAAATGTTTTAGAAAGTTTTAACTTCTAACAAGGAATAAATGAAAAGTTTTAATGGATTAGATTATTATAATATACAAGACTTATTTACGGACGAAGAAAAATTAGTCCAAACCTCAGTAAGAGAATTTGTCTCAAATGAAATTATCCCTATCATTGAAAAACATTATAGGGAAGGTACATTTCCTCATGAAGTAATTCCTAAATTAGGTGAACTTGGTGTGTTTGGTATTACACTTCCCGAAAAATACAGCTGCGCAAATTTAAATAATGTAGCTTACGGTTTAGCAATGCAGGAACTTGAAAGGGGAGATAGCGGAATAAGAAGTTTTGCTTCGGTTCAAAATAGTTTGGTTATGTATCCCATTTTTACTTTTGGAAGTGAAGAACAAAAGCAAAAGTGGCTTCCAAAATTAGCAACAGGAGAAAAAATTGGGTGTTTCGGATTAACAGAACCTGATTATGGGTCAAATCCAGGTGGAATGATTACAAATGCAAATAAAGTTGATGGCGGATATATTCTTAACGGAGCAAAAATGTGGATCACTAATGGCTCCATTTCAGATGTTGCTGTTGTTTGGGCAAAATTGGATGGAATTGTTAGAGGTTTTTTAGTTGAAAAAGTAACAGAAGGATTTACTGCTCCGGAAATGAAATGGAAACATTCTCTCCGGGCTTCAATAACTTCAGAATTAATTTTTCAAGATGTATTTGTACCTGAAGAAAATATTTTACCAAACTCAAAGGGATTAAAATCCCCATTAATGTGTTTAAATCAAGCTCGTTTTGGAATTGCTTGGGGTGTTGTAGGTTCAATGATGGCAGTCTATGAATCAGCTTTAAATTATGCTAAAAGCAGAGTTCAGTTTTCAAGACCTATTGCAGGTTATCAATTAACACAAAAAAAACTGGTTGAAATTCTAACCGAAATTACTAAAGCTCAATTGCTAAACCATAGACTAGCGATCTTAAAAGATCAAGGTACTGTAAAACATACACAAATTTCTTTAGCAAAAAGAAATAATTGCGAAGTAGCTCTTAATGCAGCAAGAACTGCAAGAGAAATTTTGGGAGCTAACGGAATATTAGATGAATACCCAGTAATGCGCCATTCGGCAAATCTGGAAAGTGTAAAAACTTATGAAGGTACACATGAAATGCATACTCTAATTATTGGTGAAGATATAACAGGGCTTTCTGCGTTTGAATGAAAAAAGTGAACTAAAAAATGAATAATAAAGAATATGCTAAAGAATTAGAAAACAGAACGAAGAATTTTGCTATCAGAATAATTAAGTTATCAATAAAATTGCCCAAAACTGAAGAAGGAAAAATTGTTAAGAATCAAGTAACTAAAGCAGGAACTTCTATTGGAGCTAATTATAGAGAAACAAATAGAGCAAGAAGCAGAGCTGATTTTAGAAATAAGATAAAAATTTGTGAAAGTGAAGCAAGTGAAACTAAATATTGGTTAGAAATTATTTTAGAAGTTGGATGGTTATCTGAAAAGAAATTGAATTTGAACTTAAAGAAAGCGGTGAACTATTAGCAATTTTTACTTCTATTGGAACAAAACTATCAAACTAAATAAATTTTACGTACTTTTAATTTTAGACACTTTAGTCAATTTAGGCACTTATTATGAACATAGAAAAAATACTGTACGAAGCATTAACATTTGATGACCTTTTACTAGTACCAGCTAAATCCACTGTACTACCGAGGGAAACAAATTTAGAGTCTTACTTTACTCGTGGAATTAAATTAAACATTCCTTTTGTCTCAGCTGCAATGGATACAGTAACAGAATCCAATATGGCAATAGCAATGGCTGCTCAGGGTGGAATAGGTATAATTCATAAAAATATGAGTATTGAACGACAAGCTGAGGAAGTAGATAAAGTTAAACGATCTGAAAGTGGGATGATTCATAATCCAATTACTTTAGGAGCTGATAAAATTGTTGCTGATGCAACTGAACTAATGGATAAATACAGAATTAGTGGAATTCCTATTATTGATGACAATCATAAACTTATAGGTATTCTTACAAATAGAGATTTAAGATTTGAACCCAATAAAAATCTTAAAATTTCAGAAATAATGACAAAAACAAATCTAAGAACTGCTCCTGAGGGAACAACTTTGGAGCAAGCTGAATCACTTTTACAAAAATACAAAATAGAAAAACTACCCGTTGTTGATAAAAATGGAATTTTAAAGGGACTTATTACCTTTAAGGATATTTCCAAAAAGAAAAAATATCCCAACGCATGCAAAGATAATCTCGGACGTTTAAGAGTTGGAGCCGCTGTTAGTGTTTCTTCTGATACTAATGAAAGAGTATCTGCTTTAGTTAATGCTAATGTTGATGTTATTGTTATAGATACTGCTCATGGCCACTCTGAGGGAGTATTAAAAACTGTAAAAGAAATACGGAATGGTTTTAAAAATGTACAAATTGTTGCCGGAAATATTGTTACAAAAGAAGCAACCAAAGAATTGGTTGAGTTAGGTGTGGATGGTGTTAAAGTGGGAATTGGAGCAGGGTCAATTTGTACAACAAGAGTTATAGCCGGTGTTGGCGTCCCTCAAGTCAGTGCTGTTTTAGAAGTTGCTGAAGCTCTAAAAAATACCGGTGTACCCTTAATTGCAGATGGCGGAGTTAAACAAACCGGTGATGTAGCAAAGGTAATTGCAGCCGGAGCAGATACTGTAATGATGGGCGGAATGTTTGCCGGTGTTGAGGAAACACCCGGGGAAAAAATTATTTTTGAAGGTAGAAGTTTTAAAATGTACAGAGTAATGGGTTCCATTGGTGCTATGAAACATGGTAGTAAGGATAGATATTTTCAGGATATGGAAGATGATATTAAAAAACTTGTTCCAGAAGGCGTATAAGGAAGAGTTCCATATAAAGGGAACCTTGCTGATACAATTTATCAATTTATTGGCGGTTTACGTGCTTCCATGGGATACTGCGGAGCACAAAACATAAGTGAATTTAAAGACAAAACCAGATTTGTTAAAATATCATCTTCGGGATTAAAAGAAAGTCACCCGCATGATGTAATAATAACAAAAGAATCTCCAAATTATCATTCATAAGAAAATGTTTAAAGTTCTTGTTATTGCATATTATTTTCCTCCATTAGGATTGAGCGGTGTTCAGCGAACACTAAAGTTTACTAAATATTTTAAAAAATATAATTGGCAACCTACAGTTATCACTACCGGGAAGTTAAGATATTTTGCACATGATGAATATCTCATGAAGGAAGCAATTGATTCCGGGACAACAATTATTAGAACCGAATCGATAAACCCTAATAAAAAAATAACGGTACGTATGCCATCAAGTTTTATAATGAAATTTTTTGGCAGAGTTAGTAAAACACTTTTTATTCCTGATAATAAAATATTTTGGTCAAAACGAGCTACGAGAAAAGCCAAAAAACTTTTAAAGAAAGAAAACTTTGATGCTATTTTTATTACCGGTCCTCCTTTTTCATCAATGGTATCAATTGTAAAACTAAAAGAAAAATTTGATATACCGATTTTTATTGATTACAGAGATTCATGGATAAATAATCAATTTAGATTTTACCCAACTCCTTATCATAAGTATAAACATAAGAAATTAGAAGATAGTGTGCTCCGGAAAGTTGACCGAATAACAGTTGTAAATAGGCAAATAAAAGAGAATCTTTTAAAAACGTATAAGTTTTTAAAATTCAACGATATTGATATTATTCCTCACGGGTATGATCCGGATGATTTTGATAAAGTCATTCCATTGCCCAAAGAGAATAAGAAATTAATAATTACTCATTCGGGAATATTTTATGAAGAAATTACACCAAAATATTTATTGAAAGCATTAAAACAATTGAGTAAAGAAAAGCCACAAATTGCAGCGAATATCGAACTAAGATTTATCGGTCATTTTAAAAGAGAAAACCAAAAATTAGTAAAAAGATTAAAACTAGAATCCTTTGTAAAAGAATTAGGTTATCTTAATCATTTAGAATCGGTTAGACAAATTATTTCAAGTGATATTTTATGGTTAATGCTCCCAAATACCGAAAAGATGAAAAATGTATCTCCTGGCAAATTATTTGAGTATTTTGGTACTAAAAAACCGATATTAGCCAGTTTACCGGATGGCACAGCCAAAAATAATATTATAGAATATGGAGCAGTGTTTTTAACTTCCCCCAACGATATTACTGAGATAAAAAATGCTTTAATTGAAATACACAATCTATATATATCGGATAATTTACCAACTCCAAATATAGAGTTTGTTGAAAAACATAATAGAATTAAACTAACCGAACAATTGGTTAAAATTTTTCAATTTTATTTAAGAGCAGAGTAATGAACGTATTAATCATTGGTTCCGGTGTAAGGGAGCATGCACTTGCTCTTAAAATTTCCGAAAGTAAAAATTGTGATCAGATTTATGTCTCACCAGGCAATGGTGGAACAACATCAATTGCAAAAAATGTGATTCTAAATCTATCGGAGATAGATAAAATTACTGAATTTTGTAATATCAATAGTATTGATTTTGTAATTGTAGGACCCGAACAACCTTTAGTTGACGGTTTAGCTGATCATTTAAGAGCAAAGGGAATTATTGTTTTTGGTCCGAATAAAAAAGCGGCAATGATAGAAGGAAATAAAAGATTTGCCAAAGAACTAATGAGAGAATTTAATATTCCAACAGCTTCGTTTAACTCTTTCTCCAAAAATCAATATGACGAAATTATTAACTATTTAAGAAATGGGAAATTCCCAATTGTAATTAAAGCCTCCGGACTTGCAGCAGGCAAAGGAGTTATTATTGCTCAAACACCGGAAGAAGCTGAACAAGCAATTACTGAGATGATAAAAGAATCAAAGTTCGGTTCTGCAAGTGATGAAATAGTAATTGAAGAATTTTTAGAAGGTGAGGAATTATCAATTTTTGCCATAACTGATGGGGAAGATTATGTTTTATTGCCCGCTTCACAAGATCACAAAAGAATTGGAGAAGGTGATACAGGAAAAAATACCGGGGGAATGGGCGCATACGCACCTTTAACTTTTGTGAATAGTGAAATGATTAAGGAAATTGAAGATTTTGTTGTAAAACCAACATTAAATGGACTTCTTAAAAAGAATTCTAAATTTATCGGTTGTCTCTATTGCGGATTAATAATTACTAAAGAGAGAATAAAAGTTATCGAGTTTAACTGCAGATTCGGCGATCCCGAAACTCAAGTTGTGCTCCCACTTTTAGAAGGTGACTTTTTAGAATTATTATATTCCACAGCAAAAGGCAAAATTAACAAGGAAAGTATAAAGTATAATGGTGGATCGGCTATTGGAGTTGTTACAGTTGCCGGTGGTTATCCGGATAAATATGAAAAGGGTAATGAAATAAGCGGTTTAGAAACTATAAATTCAGAAAATATCAATATTATTCATGCAGGAACAGTAATAAAAGACGGAAAACTTTATACAAATGGTGGACGTGTTTTAAATATTATATCTTACTCTAAACAAAATGACTTAATAAACAATAAAACATTAGTTTATACAGAAATAGATAAAGTAAAATATAAGGATATTTATTATAGAAAAGATATTGCTTATAAGCAATTTAATAAGTAAATATTTTAATAAATAATAGCTTCTAACCAGGAGGCCATGTCATTTTTCTTCCGCCAAGTAAATGCATATGAATGTGATAGACTTCTTGTCCGGCATTATTCCCACAATTAAATACTAATCGGAAACCCTCTTCAGCAATACCCTCTTTTTTAGCAATTTCGTTTGCCGCATCATACATCTCACCTAAAAGTACAGCATGCTCCGAACCCTTTATTTCCTTAATTGTTGGGATTTCTATTTTGGGAATAATTAGAATATGAACCGGTGCTTGCGGATTTATATCTCTAAAGGCAAGAACATTATCCGATTCATAAACAATATCTGCAGGTATTTCTTTGTTAATGATTTTTGTGAATATTGTGCTCATAATTTAACTCTAAAATATTACTAAAATATTTAACTGTTCTTATTGAAAAATCAGCCCTAGTCAAGTAACCGATAGTAATCAATTTCAGTAGTTTGGATTCCTGCTTTTATAGGAATGACAAACAAAACCAAGGTTAAGACTATTTCTATATTATTGTTTACTAATACCATACTTTTTCATTTTGTTATAAAGATGGCTTCTCTGAATATCTAAAATTTCTGCGGTTTTACTTATGTTCCAATTATTTTGTTCTAATTGCTTTTCAATAAAAGCTTTTTCTGCTTTCTCTTTAAATTGCTGAAAAGAATTTGAAACATCTATTAAGTTATTTGTTTTAATATCAGCATTTGGCATAATAGATTGCACATTTTCTTTAGTAATGTTTTCTTCAGGAATCATAATAATAATTCTTTCAATAATGTTTATAAGTTCGCGAACATTGCCAGACCATTTAAAGTTTTTTAAATAATCTATTGCTTCATCAGAAAAAGTTTTTGTGGCAAATTTATTTTGCTCACATATTTTTTCAGTAAAATAATTTATTAGAAGGGGAATATCTTCACTTCGCTCCCTTAAAGCCGGAACTTGAATTGGAATGACATTCAATCTATGGAATAAATCTTCCCGGAAATTTCCATCGCTTATTTCTTTTTTAAGATCTTTATTTGTAGCTGAAATAATTCTTACATCAACATTTATTTTATTGTTTCCGCCAACACGTTCAATAACTCCTTCTTCTATTGCTCTTAATACTTTAGCTTGAGCTTGCAAACTCATATCCCCGATTTCATCCAAAAATAATGTACTCCCGTTTGCTTGCTCAAACTTGCCAATTCTTTTTTGTGAGGCTCCAGTAAAGGAACCTTTTTCATGCCCGAACAATTCAGACTCACTAAGTTCATTGGGAATTGCAGCACAATTTACTTCAATTAATTCCTTATCAGCTCTGTTGCTTTTTTGATGAATAGCTTTAGCAACCAGTTCTTTTCCGGTTCCGTTTTCGCCGGTTATTAATATTCTTGATTCCGTTTTAGCAACTCTATCAATTAAAGCGAGTACACTTTTAATTTTCTCACTTTAACCAATAATTACCTCTTCTTTGGAGATGCTTTCTTTTAATTTTTTATTTTCTTTTATAAGATGGGTAGTTCCGACTGCACTGCGAATACTAATAAGAAGCTTATCTCTGTCAATAGGTTTTTCAATAAAATCAAATGCTCCTAACTTGGTAGCTTTTATTGCATTTTCTAAGTTACCGTGTGCAGAAATCATTATTGTACTAATCTCAATTTGATTTTGCTTAATCCAGTTAAGCACTTCAAATCCGGTCATTTTCGGCATTTGAATATCTAATAAAAGAGCATCATAATTATTATATTCTATCTTCTTCAATCCACTTTCAGCGTCAGTAGTGTAATCAACATTATAATCTTCATACTCAAGAATCATGCTGATACTTTCACAAATTTCTTTTTCGTCATCAATAATAAGTATAGATTTCATATCATTTGTTTAAATTATAATAAAATATCTACCAAGTATAAGAAAAGAAAAACAAAGAATAAATCTTAAAAAAATCAGATGGAAATAATCCTTTGTTTTTTCTCAAGGATTCCCCAAAATATTCACCAAGATAGTTGGTGTATAAATCCCTTTTATCAACTCCGCCGCTTACTTTAAATGCTGCTTCGAATAACTCCACAAAAATACCAAGAAATTTAGATGCATTTACAATAGTTATGTTATATGAAAGAAATGCATTACTAAAAAAATGTGCTACCTTGTCTTTATCTTTTCCACCCTTGGTTGGTGAATTGAAATAAACCAAACCCGGAAGATTATTTCTCTTCTTAATAAACAGTTCTTCATTTACTGATGGTAATTTAAGTTTCAGAACTATACGTGTAAAAGGTATGGTAACAGGCATTTTATTAAAAGGCAGTGTAGCAAAAGTTAATGCCAAAAGAGCTTCGGAAATATCACCATTATAAAACTTAACTGCTTTTATGTATAAAGTATCAATTAGTTCTAAATCTGTATGACCTAATTTAAGCGTATTGAATTTCTCTGAAGCAATATATTGAGACAAATAATTTACTCCGGCTTCAAAAGAAGCAGGTGCTCCATTACAACTATTTTTACTGGGTAATAGGAATAAAAATATTATAACTATTATTATTGTTACTTTGTATGTTTTAGTAGGAATAAATTGCATCAACTTATTTATATTATTATAGTTAAAAAATAATATTTATAATTTATCCAAAAAAAACATGACTCAAAAATTTGATTATGTTAATCACTATAAAATTGATGCTGAGGAATTTGATTATTTCGAAGAACGAACCGGGGCAACCGAACACGATGAAAGAAGAGTGCATGAATATATAATTACAAAAATTGAAGAAAATGTTAAGTCAATTTTAGATGTTGGAGCCGGTTCTGCTTGGGTTGCAGATTATTTTGTAAAAAATAGTGTTAAAGTTACTTCGTTAGATTTAAGCAAAATAAATGTTACCAAAGCTAAAGAAATTGTACCGGTAAATCTTCACACACAAATTGTTGCTGATTCTTTTAAGCTGCCGATTAAAAATAATTCTTACGATATAGTAATCGCTTCGGAAATAATTGAGCACGTTATTTCACCCAAAGATTTTGTAAACGAACTTTTTATAGTTGTTAAACCAGGTGGGAAATTAATTATTACAACTCCTTACAAAGAGAAATTAAGATATTATCTATGTATTCACTGCAATAAAAAAACTCCTGTGCATGCTCACATTCACTCTTTTGATGAAAATAAATTAATTTCTCTTTGTGATAGTCAAGGTTTATCAGATGTAATTTGGAATACTTTTGGGAACAAATTATTAATATTTCTAAGGACATATGTTCTACTTAAATATTTGCCCTTCAATTTATGGAAAGCAATAGATACATTTTCAAATTTAATTAAAAATATTCCAGTTCATATTATAGTTGAATTCAATAAAAAGTGATGTTTATAACTTGTTTGGAATAGCAAAATCAAAACATTATTTTTTGAAATAAATTATAAAGGAAAATAAAATGGATTTTGCATTATCAGATGAACAAAACCTAATACGGCAAACTGTTAGAGAATTTGCCGAACACGAAATTAAACCGGTTGCTCAAACCCTTGATGAGAACGAAGAATTCTCATACGAATTAACTTCCAGGATGGGAGAATTAGGTCTATTCGGTATGTATTTGCCCGAAAAATACGGCGGCCAAGAAATGGATACTCTCTCATATATAATTGCGGTTGAAGAATTAGCAAGAATTGACGGCTCACAAGCGGCGACTTTAGCAGCTCATAATTCGCTTGGTATTGGACCTATTTATTATTACGGGACTGAAGAGCAAAAAGAGAAATATTTGCCGCAACTATGCACGGGAAAAGCCTTGTGGTCATTTGGATTAACCGAACCGAATGCCGGTTCGGACTCTAGAGGGACAAAAACTCATGCAAAATTAGAAAACGGAAATTGGATAATTAATGGATCTAAAATATTTATTACAAATGGTTCTGCTGATATTTCAATTGGGTCTACTGTACAAGCCGTAACAGGTGAACAAGATGGTAAAAAAGTATTTTCAACAATAATTGTAGAAAACGGGACTGAAGGTTTTAAAGCTGTTGCAATGCACAAAAAAATGATGTGGAGAGCTTCTACCACTTCCGAATTATATTTCGATAATTGTATAGTACCTAAAGATAATCTTTTGGGTAAGATAGGGGAAGGTTCTCATATTATGTTAAGTACATTAGATAACGGAAGATTATCAATTGCTGCAATGGGCTTAGGTCTTGCCCAAGGGGCTTATGAAATGGCTTTAAAATATGCTAATGATAGGCAGCAATTCGGCAGACCGATCTCTAAATTCCAAGCTATTGCTTTTAAGTTAGCTGATATGGCATTAAAAGTTGAATTAGGCAGAAACCTGCTGTACAAAGCATGCTGGTTAAAGGATAATAAAAAACCTTTTGCAAAAGAAGCGGCAATGTCTAAACTGTACTGTTCAGAAATTGCAAAAGAAGTTGCCGATGAAGCCGTTCAAATACATGGCGGTTACGGGTTAATGAAGGAATATGATATTGAACGGTTTTACAGAGATCAACGATTACTCCAAATTGGAGAGGGAACTTCTGAAATTCAAAGGTTGGTTATCTCAAGATATGTTGGATGTTAGAAATCCGTATATCTTTTTAGAAAATAATTAAATTACTTATTGGCACTTTAACAACCGTTTCTTGCTTAAGTTGTTGCCATTTTTAAAAAATATTAGTGTGAAAAATAGTTTATCAATAACGCTAATCATCATTCTTATTTTTCTCGGGGCTTATTTTTCTGCTTCGCTTTTTAGTGAGGTAGAAAAACAATCAATAGAAGCACATCAAAATCAGCAAGTAATTTATGCAAATCAAGCTGCACTTGGTATTGAAAATTTCTTTAAGAACTTTAATCGATCACTTTCATTTTTGTCAAAGAAAAAGAATATTATATTCTTTAACAAAGACTCATAAATAGAGTTGAAAAATTATTATGAAGCACATCTTGATGAGCTAAGAGCTGTTACAAGAATTTCTTCCGAAGGAAAAATTCTCTACACTTACCCATATGTAAAAGAAGTTATAGGCAAAGATGTTTCCAGACAAAAGCATAATGCTGAAATTATAAAAAACCATAAACCTGTTATTAGTGATGTTTTCAAAACAATACAAGGCTATAGAGCAATAGTATATGCTTATCCAATATTTGATGGTGAAGAATATAAAGGTAGTGTCTCGGTTGTTATTTCATTCGATTTTATTGCAAAAGAATTTTTGAAAGGAATTAAACTTGGCAGAACAGGGTCTAGCTTTGTTTTAAGTGAAAAAGGAATTGAATTATATTGTACGGTTCCTAATCATGTTGGAAAATCTATTAATGAAACCTCCAAAGGATTTCCAAAATTATTAACTATGGTTAATGAAATGTTAAATAGAAAAAGTGGATCTGCTAATTATACTTATTGGCAAGCCAATAATAAAAATAGAGTTGTTAATAAAATAGCTGTATTTAGACCCGTATTTTTAGAAAACACATTTTGGTCAATAGCCGTTGTAACAACAGAAGAAGAAGTTCTTGAAGTTACAAGAGGATTTATTGAGAAATTTGTTGCTATTTTCTTTGTTACATTTTTATTAGTAGGCCTTTTAGTATATATAAATAGCAGAGAAAAGCAAAAATCTAGAAAACTATTACAAGAGAAAGAGAAAAAACATAGAGAAAACCTGGAAAACCTTATCAATGAAAGAACTAAGGAATTAAAAGTATTAAATAAGTCGTTAAAAAAGGATATAAAAAAAGGGAGAAAATTGAAGAAAAACTAAAACATGCAATTACGCGAGTAGAAAAATCAGCAAAAATTAAATCTCAATTTTTAGCACAAATATCACATGAAATAAGAACTCCCGTAAATACAATTTTAAATTATTCTACACTGTTAAAAGAAGAAGTTTATAACAAAATAAGTAATGACTTAAAATATAGCTTTACTGCAATTCACTCTGCAGGAAGAAGATTAATAAGAACTATTGATTTAATTTTAAATATGTCTGATATACAAACCGGAACTCATGAATACATTCCTAAAAGAGTAAATATTTGTGAAGATATTTTAATGAATTTAGTTTTTGAATATAAAAGCATTGTTAGAGAAAAAGGGATAAAATTAACCCTAAACAAAAACATTGACGATCCCTTTGTAGAAGTTGATACATATACAGTAAATCAAATATTTGCCAATCTTATTGATAATGCTGTAAAGTATACAGCCGAGGGAAGTATAACAATAAATTGTGAACGAATAAACAACAAGAATATTGCTGTTTCTGTCATTGATACGGGGTTAGGAATCTCGGAAGAGTATTTGCCAAAACTTTTTGAGGAATTCTCGCAAGAAGATACGGGCTACACAAGAAAATACGATGGTAACGGTTTAGGTTTAGCACTTGTTAAAAAATATTGCGAGCTCAATAATGCTGAAATAAAAGTAACAAGCAAAAAAGGTGAAGGCTCTACCTTTACCGTAATATTTAACAAAAACCATTAAATTATTACTTCTTCTCTATCTTCAAATTCACATTCACCAATTTCTATATGCCCCTTATATATTTTATCCAAAGTCCGGTTATATTGATTTTCTAAAGAGCGACACAAATCTGGTTTTAACAGCCATTTACCTTCCTTATCCGTGCATGCTTCTTTTTCAACAAGAATTTCCTCATTTCTAAACAGACCGTATAAATCTACCTCCGAAGGTAAAATATTATGTTCATCGAGATATTGAATTAATCTACAGATTGTATCACCGTAAAAATACCTGCATAATTCTTCTTCTCCTTCAACTTTATACACCTTTGCCATGTAAGCAAAAGGAATACTCTTATCATATTTCGATTTGGGTCCGATAACTTTTTTAAGAAGCTTCATTTTTTCCTCCTTGATTTTAAAACTCAAAGTTAATTATTTCAAGAGTACAGGAAAATAAAAAGGGAAGTATCATAGGATAAAAGAATAATTTAATATAGCTAACAATAATTTGATTGTCAATATTCCTATTTCATTCCCATTTTTTTATTTAGCGATAGAAGTTTTATTGCTTCATTACTTCTTCTAACTCTTGTTTCATTTTTTTTAGCTGAAGCAATCCAATTTATAAACTGCTTTTTATGAGAAGGGGAAAGTAAATTAAAAAAACGTTTTGCTTTGGAATTTTTATTAAGAGAAGTAATTAATTCTTCAGGTATGTCATATTCTTTTTTATGGGAAATAAGCTGATACCATTTACCGTTTTCTTTTGCTGCCTTAACTTTTTCCATTCCGAACTTTGTCATTCGTTTTTCTTTTATAAGTTTTTTTACACGTTTCTTATTCGATTCCGACCACTCACTCTTCAAATTTCTCGGAGTAAATTTTTGGCAATATCTTTCATCATCAATTCTTTTTACAGTACTGTCAATCCAGCCAAAGCAAAGTGCTTCTTCAACAGCATCTTCATATGGAATTCTTGGTTTACCGGTATGCTTTTTATAGTAGATTAACCATACTTCATTAAATTTATCATGATTCTTTTTTAACCAAATACGCCACTCTTTTCTATCTATAAAGTAGATGGGATTTTTAATTTACATTTGATTCTCTAAAACTGTGAAATTTTAAAGTAAAATAGTATGAAAATATTTTGGATTCAATACAATTTGTGTAGTGAATTTATTAACAAAGGTTATGCTAATTACTTGGGAAGAATTTATTTGATAATCTTCTTGCCTTTTCAACAACGCTTTCAGGGTAACCTTTAATCTCCAAAAGTCTGATTGCATTACCTGAAGATGTTGGTCCTTTTCGGATTTTATA
>JAJRZB010000507.1 GCA_024275455.1 Bacteroidota bacterium
CCAAAACCAATATTTTCTTTGTTTTCAATTAGCTTTACGGTAGGAAATTTTTCTTTTAATACTTGTATACTTCCGTCATCAGAATTGTTATCGACAACAATAATTTCTTTAGTAATATTTTTTGATGCATGCTGAATTGATTCCAGTAGGTTTAGTAGGAATTCTTTTACGTTATAGTTTACTATTATAATTGATAGGTCAATCATTTAGTTATTTTAATAACCATAATGCATGTCTGAATCTTAATTTCCAAACTCTGAAAATTGCTTCTCGCACAATTTGTTTGGACATTTTTGAAGTTCCCGCTACTCTATCCATAAAGATTATGGAAATCTCTTTTAGTTTAAATCCTTTTATCCAGGCTTTATAGTTCATTTCAATTTGGAAAGAATACCCGTTTGATTTCATTTCATCCAGATCAATAGCTTGTAATACTTCTCTTCTAAAACATTTATAACCACCTGTACTATCTTTAAGCGGCAGGCCTGTAATTACCTTTGTATATTGGTTAGCAAAATAACTAAGTAATAATCTTCGCATAGGCCAGTTAATTACATTTACACCTTCAATATATCTGCTGCCTATTACTAAATCATAATCTTTAATATATTTGAGAAAGTTTGATATTTCTCTCGGGTCATGAGAATAATCCGCATCCATTTGGATTGCTACATCGTAGCCATTTTTAAGCATATATCTAAAACCTTCAACATATGCAGTACCCAGACCTAGTTTTCCTTCTCTCTCAATAATTTTAACCCGGTTATTCGTTTTTGCAAATTCAGCTACAAATTTACCGGTTCCATCGGGAGAATTATCATCAACCACAAGAATATCTAAATCAGAATAAAGCGCAATTAGCTCAGGAATTAATTTCTGAATATTATTCAGTTCATCATAAGTTGGAATAATAACAATTGATTTCACTCGAAATGCCCTTTCCCAAATATTACAACAAATATTGTTCTAAATAGAATTTTAAAATCCATTCTGAGAGACATATTTTCTATATAAAAAAGATCAAACCTTAATTTAATATGAACATCTTCAATTGATTCGTCATACTTATGCTTTACTTGTGCCCACCCTGTTACACCGGGTCTTACTTTTAATCTTCTTTTGTAAAGCGGAATCTCTTTTGATAATTTATCAACAAAATACGGTCGCTCAGGTCTTGGTCCTACTAAACTCATCTCTCCTTTCAGAACATTTCTCATTTGCGGAATTTCATCTATTCTAACTTTTCTAATAATCCTTCCTACTCTTGTAATTCTTGGGTCATCTTTAGTTGACCAAACCGGTCCTGATTGCTTTTCAGCATCTTTTACCATTGATCTAAATTTATAAACATAAAAATTTTTACCATTCAATCCAGTTCTTTCCTGCTTAAAGAAAACCGGACCTTTACTATCTAATTTAATTAGGATTGCTGTTAAAAAAGTAATTGGTAAAGTTAATAATAAAACTACAAATGAAAATAGTATATCTAAAAATCTTTTTACTTTTTTTTCCCACTC
>JAJRZB010000071.1 GCA_024275455.1 Bacteroidota bacterium
AATTATTATATGCAAAAATACCATAATCATTATTATAAATGTCATTATTACCGTATAAATCTACTTCACCCAGATGTGGTGAAGACAAATAATTGCAATAAACTCCTCTCTGGCAATTTTTTATCTCATTACCTCTAATCTTTGCTCCTGAATTGTATAGATAAATACCGTAATAGTTCATCGAGTAAATTTGATTATTGTAAATTAAGGGATTACCCGCAACTGTGTTCGTCTTGTATAAGTAAATACCATAATTAGAATTAGAAATATTACAATACTCAATTTGTGGTGTAGAAAAATAAGCCCTAACAGCATACTTGCAGCCTATAATTGTACTGTTTTTTATACTTGGTGCTGAATAATAAGCATATAGTCCATTATATGCATTGCTAATAGTTGTATATGTTAAATCAACATTTGATCCTTCATAGCAAAAAATGCCATTATAATAACCAGCTTGAAAATTGAAATAAACATTATTTGAAACATTACCATATCCTACCAAACCACCATAAACGGATAAACGGGAGTTAGCCTCAAAAGTTATATCAGCATCCGGGAATAAACTTAAAGTTGCACCGTTTTCTATTGTTACATTACCAGTAGCTGTATAAGGATAAGTAAGCATATAACTTTCTGAAATTGTGGAAGGTAAAGTTGGGGTATGAGTAAAAGTAATTTCTTTTGTTTTCCAGCCATTACCATATGTTCCGTACTCATCGTCTTTGAGTGGTTTGTATTTAATTATCCATTTATAATCGCGACCAGCGATTAGCAAACTATCGTAAGCATATCGTGTATTATTACTTATCAAATTATTATTAGTAGCATCACGCAATTCTGCTATAGTCGTTTGATCATTTGTTTCATCAAAAGTTAGAATATATTTGAATTCTCCCCTCGTTACATTTATGTTTAATACATCTGCACCAGGTACAAACTTCTTTATTCCTCTAACTGCCGACCACATATCCATTGTAAAACAATCCAACCTCACTTCATTCGATACATTAGCTTGTGCAAAAGCAGTACTGAAAACTCTTAAAGGTGAAATTAAATAATTTGAACCAGTACCTTTATACGAACAGATATACTTTGAAGAAAGCGGATCAAAAAAATGAAGCATATTCAAAGACCTATCAGATACTATAATGCCCTCTACAGGTCCAATAAATGAAGTTAAACCTATTCCAGAAAGAATAGAACTATTTGGAAAAGACTCACTATATGTAGCACCCATTATAGAATTATCATATGACCATCCATGTACTACTTTTTGGTTATCAATAAAATTTAATGTTAGAAATTCAGAGTGATCAATAATTTCAACTTTTTTAGGCTCAGTTATAGGAATACCATCATATTCATTAAACTCATTTATGAAGTATCCGTCTTTATTGAATAACATTATAGAGCTTTTACCTAAATCTGTAATTACAATGTAATCATCAGAAAAATCATCATACGTGTTTCGATTTGAATAACTGATATCCGAAGGATTATCTAAATGTTCTGAATCTATAATTACTGTTTGAGATGTTGATGTAATTTTATGTGTACTTGCATTATATTGCAGTTTAAACACAACTTTAGCTTCTGCATCAAGGACAAAAAGTTCACCATTTTCATTTACATCAATTGCAATCGGTCTTTCGAATGTTACATTGTCATCCCCTCTAGAACCATCTATAGCTTCGTATTGTCCGTTCACCTCACGTGAATAAATTATCCTTCTCCAATCCGGATCAACATAAAACACAACCCTATCAAAGGAACTTTCAGAAGAATAACTTCTATAATATACACACGCGTCAACGTCTGCACCAGCAGAAAACATTTGAATGTCTAATTCATCCTCTGTAAGTTCAAAATCAATTTCATAAATGTCATTTCCATTTCCATCATCGCAAATTGGGTATGGAATAAAAACATCATCGCTAAGTTGTATATCTATTGTTCCTCCGGATGCTATTCCATTAGGTGCTGATCCACTTAATTTATTTAATATAGGTTTTGTTTTTTCAGTCTTCTTAACTTTCGGTTTTCTAATTTTTACAATTGTTTCTTCAAGTATTTTGGGATAACTCTCTAACTTCCAAGTGACGTCTTTAATAAATACAAGTTGTTGTTTCTTTATTAACTCATTTTTATTTGAACTACCGTAGTTTATTTCACAATTTACTATGGCTTTATCTTTTTCTATTTTTATATTTTTCTTATCCGGTTTAATATAAAAGTAAGGCGGTTCTTTTCCGTTTTTTATGGCTGCGTTAAATTGTTTGTTTATATCTTTTTGCAATTTATGTAGTTGGTATTCTATTAAATTTTGATCTGT
>JAJRZB010000508.1 GCA_024275455.1 Bacteroidota bacterium
CTGAATCCCGATAAAAGTAAACTGAGTAAGCGGCAAGGCGATGTTGCCGTTGAAGATTACAGAGACAAAGGTTACTTGAAAGAAGCACTTGTAAATTTTGTTGCTTTATTAGGATGGAATTTTGGAGATGATCAAGAATTCTATTTACTGGATGAATTGGTAGAAAAGTTTTCTCTTGAAAGAGTAAATAAAGCTGGAGCAGTGTTTAACGTTGAAAAATTAGATTGGTTAAACGGGTTACACATTAGAAATAAATCGAATGCGGAATTATTAGAATCTTTTAAAAATGAATTAGAAAAATCAAAATATTCTGATAAGAATTATTCCGATTTATTTTTATTAAGCATTATTGAAGCTATGAAAGAAAGGATTACTTTTGTAAAAGATCTTATTGATAATTGTTCTTACTTTTATGAACCTCCGGAAAACTATGATGAAAAAATTATAAAGAAACGATGGAAAGATGATTCTGAAAAATTGCTTAGTGAATTTGTAACTGAATTAAGTAATAATAGTGCTGCTACAAAAGAGGAATTTGAAACTATTTTAAAAGCAGTGGCAGAAAAGAATGAAGTTGGATTAGGACGCATTATTCATCCTGCTAGGTTAGCCGTTTCCGGAGTAGGAATTGGACCTGGAATATATGATTTATTTTTAATTGTCGGAAAAGATGAAGTTATTAATAGAATAAAAACTGCGTTGGATAGAATACCAAAGTTATTGAGCAAGAGTTGATAAAACAAGAGATTGCCACATCCCGATAAACGGCATCGGGATTCGCAATGACAGGGAAAATTCATTAGTCTTTCTTGGATTATAAAGAATATGTAAAAGTCATTGCGAGGTGTTTTTTACCGAAGCAATCTGTTGAAATGTTATGGATAAACAATACTATGTGTACATATTGACAAATAAAAACAAACTGTTCTTTATACTGGTATAACGAATAATCTTAAAAGAAGGATGTATGAACATAGAAACGGAATCATAAAAGGTTTTACAAAGAAATATAATGTTAAATATTTAATGTTTTATGAAGTTTGTAAAGATGTGTATTATGCAATTACACGAGAAAAACAAATTAAAGCTGGTTCCAGGAAAAAGAAAATAGATTTAATAAAATCAATAAACCCCAAATGGGAAGACCTTGCTGAGAAATTGGATATATTTTAGTTAATATTTGCTTAGAAAAGTAGAAAATCAGATAACTTAATTATATAGATTGCTTCAACCCAATAACCCAAAGGGATTCCTATTACAAAAGAATTGGGTTTCGCAATGACAAGAGAATTTAATTAACTCTTGATGCTTTTAAAAAACTTATTTTGAAAAATAATTTGAGAAAATAAAAACAAAATATTAAATGGAAAATACAGAAAAAAAATCACGTAATTTTATACAAGAAATAATTGACGAACATAATAAAATCAACAGGTTTGATAAAAAAGTTCATACACGCTTTCCGCCTGAACCGAATGGCTATTTACATATCGGTCATGCTC
>JAJRZB010000509.1 GCA_024275455.1 Bacteroidota bacterium
GCGTTATTAGATAAAGAATTAAGAAAAAGAAAACTAAATCTTAATATTGAAATAATTTACTTTAATGCACTTGCTGATCATAATTACGGATATAACACGATGAGCAGCGAAAATGAAAAACTTCGTGTTTTTGAACAAGCTATTTCCGGGATGTTAAAGTTTGAACCTGATATAATATTAATTGCTTGCAATACTCTTTCTGTATTATATCAATTTACTGAAATATCAAAAAAAATTAAGATTCCGGTTATTAGCATAGTTGATATTGGTATAGACATGGTTCTTCAAAATATTAATAGAAATAATAATTTTGCTGTAATAATATTCGGTACGGAAACAACAATTAATTCTAATACATATCAAAACTCGCTGGTTGAAAAGGGAGTTAAAATTTCCGGAATTATTAATCAGAAGTGCAATAATTTAGAAAGCGAGATTCAGTTAAATCCGCTTAGTTCTAAAGTTAATAACTTAATTGAAAAATATGTTAATGAATCGGCAAGAACAATACACAACAGCTTTAATCGGATTTTTGCCTTACTGGCATGCACTCATTATGGTTATAGTGAGTCAATTTTTATTAAAAAACTAACAAAACAGTTTGGAAAATCTGTAACAATACTTAATCCGAATGAACAGATGGCAAAACAGTTTAATTCTAATGTTCAAACCGGCAACTTAGGCTATAACAGAATTAAACATAAAATATATTCGAAAGTTGAATTATATGATTCAGAAATTTCAAATTTGTCACATTTACTTGCCCAAGACTCAGAAGAAGTAACGAAAGCGTTTAAAAACTATATTTATGAACCAAATTTATTCTCTATTTGAACAGATTAAAAATTAGGTGTAAGTTTTTTCCCTTTGTGAAAATCAAAAATAATTTTTGCTGCTTCCTTAGGATCATCGGTAATTGAAAAAAGATCCAAATCTTCCGGACTAATATAACCTGCTTTAAGCTGATGTTCCTTTATCCACTCGACCAATGAACTCCAATATTCAGAACCCATTAGAACTATCGGGAATTTATCAGTTTTTCCGGTTTGAATTAGTGTAAGTACTTCAAAACCTTCGTCAATTGTACCAAAACCCCCGGGGAAAAGTATGTAACCTTGTGCATATTTAAAGAACATTAATTTTCGTACAAAGAAATATCTGAAGTTTAAAAGTTTATCTTCATCAATATAAGGATTTGCCCCCTGCTCATTTGGTAACTCAATATTTATTCCTGTTGAACTGCCGCCGGCTTCTTTTGCCCCTTTATTTCCGGCTTCCATAATTCCGGGTCCGCCCCCGGTAGTAATTCCAAATCCTTTTTTAACTAATTCTTTTGCTGTTTCTTCTGCTAATTTGTAATATTTATCTTCCGGTTTTGTCCTTGCAGAGCCGAATATTAAAACACTCGGTTTTATTTTTGCCATTGTTTCAAAACCTTCTACAAATTCCGACATTATTCTAAAAACTCTCCAAAGATCTTTTTGAGAGCTTTGTAATTGCTGTTCAATTTCCGAATGATTGTTGTTATTGTTTCCCATTAAATCTCCTAAATACAAAAAAAAGTAAATTATTTTATTTTCTTAATCGGAAGATACTATATTTTAGGGAATAAAATTAAGTGCTAAAAGTGAAGGTTGAAAAATTATTCTAAATAAGAAAATTTAGTATTTTTTAATAAATACAATTAGCTTGTACTTTCGGAAAATTTATAATTTACATGACGATAACAAAAACACAAAATTATATATTAAATAGGGATGATATAATTGGTAACGTGGAATATCTCCATGAATTTTACAGTGTAAATTTAAAGAATGAAAGAGATATAATAATTTGGCTGCCGCCTTCTTATCATTTTAGCAATAAAAGTTATCCGGTTCTTTACATGCAAGATGGTCAAAATCTATTTAATCCTAATACTTCCTTTATTGGTTATGATTGGAAGGCAGATGAAGTAGTTACAAAACTTATCCTTGAGAACTTAATAGAAGAAATTATTATTGTTGGAATTTATAATACTAAAGATAGATTAGAAGAATACAACTATTTTACAGATAAAGGTAAAAAATATGCAAATTTTATTATTAGGGAATTAAAACCGCAATTAGATGAAACATACAGAACTTTAACCGAAACTTATTCAACTGGAATTATGGGCTCATCTATGGGAGGTTTAATATCATTTCAATTGTTCTGGAATTTCCCTCATACTTTTGGTAAAGCCGCGTGCATGTCAAATTCTTTTTGGGTTAATGATAGAGAAGTTTTCAATATGGTTAGAAAAATTAATTCATCCGGATATAAAAATAATAAGCTATACTTGGATTGCGGCACTGAGGAAAAAGAATTGCTCCCGGATTTTCTTAAAATGGTAGAAATTCTACAAAAGAAAAATTTTCAATTGGATAAAAATCTCTTTCATTATCTTGATGAAGGAGGGCACCACAGTGAAAGAGATTGGGCAAAAAGATTACATGTTCCACTTTTATTTTTATTTGGTAAATAAGTCCGTTTTTATTGAATTGAAATTATAAGTAAGTTTTATTAAACTTTATATAATAACATAATTATTAAAATGAAAAATAAAGTATTTCTTTCTGTAATTGTAACATTACTATTTTTGCTCAGCAATTGCACTTCTACAAAAATTGTAACAAAAGAAACTGTAAATAATCTTCAAATGGTTGATCCAAGCAATTGGTCTTTAGATGATTGTAATACAATAATCAAGTATTATAAAACAACTAATTATGAAGGAAATATATTATCGAATATTCCGCATACATCTGTTAAAATAGAAGTTATCCCTTTGAATAAAGATGTGGTTTCTGCTTTTGCAAGAAAAGAGACTATAGAGAAAAGATACACTAATAAAGAGTTTCTGCAAAACTTAAAAGTTAATTTAGATGAATATACAAGTTATACTTTAGATACGACTACTAATAAAATAATTATTGCTGATACAAATTTTACAAACGGATATTCTTTTAAAACTTATTTTGAAAATATTTACAATCCTTTTAAACCTATTTTTTTAGAGGATGGTTATTCTTATTTTTTCTTAGAAAATGAAAAAGGAGATTTTAGCAGAGTATTAAAAGTAACCGGAATGTATGCTGAAGATTATATTCAGTTAGATGGGTATCTGAATGTTGTTATGACATTCTCTCCCTTTGCCGATAACGGAAAAAGGTTGTTTACTTCAAAAGATTTAGTTGAAAATTACAGATTGGTATTCAACGGTTTACAAAAAAAGCCTATTATTCTTGAATGGAAAACCGATTGATTTTTATTTAGGGTTTTTTGAAAATAAAAAGGAATTTACATGTAATCTATACTACCTGCTACACTGCCGAAGTTGCCACGTTTATTTGATACTTTAGTATGCGTCCTTTCTTAAATCAATAGATATAATAAATAATATTTTATTAACTTCATCAATAACATAAAATAGTCTGTACTTACCTATCCTATATCTCCAAGTTTCCGGATTATATCCAACAAGTTTTTTAATATTATTACCGTAATGAGGTTCTTCCTTCAATTGCGGATAAACATATTGAAGAA